>CAYQMP010000052.1:0-8411 GCA_964418615.1 uncultured Chthoniobacter sp.
ATCGGTTTGACCGCCGGCCCGCAATATCCGCCGTGCGAGCTGAGTCCGCGCACGTAGGGCTCGGGGGTGAGGGTGTCGAGGTTGACGTTGGTGATGCTGTTGATCGTGTTGATCAGCGAAATAGCATCGGCCCCGGCGCGCTTGGCCGCGCGGGCGGCGTAGACCACGTTGGTGATGTTGGGAGTGAGTTTGACGATGACCGGAATCTGCGCGGCTTCCATCACCCAGCCGACGATGGTCTCGGCCACGTCGGGGTTTTGTCCGACCGCCGACCCCATGCCGCGTTCGCACATGCCGTGGGGACAGCCGAAGTTCAGCTCGATGCCGTCGGCGCCGCAATCCTCGGAGCGTTTGACGAATTCATGCCAGCGCTCGCGGGTGTCGACCATGAGCGAGGCGATGACGGCGTGGTCGGGCCAGCGATCCTTCACTTCCTTGATCTCGCGGAAGTTGGTTTCCGGCGAGCGGTCGCTGATCAGTTCGATGTTGTTGAATCCGATCATGCGTTGTCCGCCGATGTTCAGCGCGGAGTAACGCGAGGCGACGTTGACAATGGGGTCGCCGATCGTTTTCCAGACGACACCGCCCCAACCGGCTTCGAAGGCGCGGTGCGCCTGGTACGCGGTGTTCGACGGTGGCCCGCTGGCGATCCAGAACGGGTTGGGGGATTTTATTCCGGCGAAGTCGATCGAGAGGTCGGCCATAATGAGTGACGTGTGGCGGGTGACGGATTTAAGAGCCCATCGCGGCGAGGAGTTCGGGGACGCGGATGGGTTTGTCGAAGCCGGATCCGGTCGGACCTCCTTTGATGCCGTGGCGGGAAGGTTGGACGGGACCGGTGACTTTGTCTTTGGTCAGGAAAGCATTGATACCGCGGGCCGCTTTTTTGCCTTCGGCCACGGCATTGACCACTTCGCGGCCGCCGTTGGCGCAATCGCCACCGACGAAAACCTTCGGGATGCCCGTTTCCATCGTCTCCGGGTTGTGCTCGACGCGGCCTTTGGCGTCGAGTTTGAGGCCGGGAAAGAGCTTGGCCAGAACACCGGTCTGCTTTTCTTGTCCGACCGCCTTGAGCACGAGGTCGAATTCCTCGACCCATTCGGAGCCGGGGACGATGTGCATCTTGCCGTCGCGGATTTCCGTTTTGGCCAAGCGCAGGGCCTTGACGTGACCGTTTTCGGCCAGGACTTCGGTCGGGATGGTATGGAAATGGAACGTCGCGCCGTCATTTTTGGCCAACTCGTATTCGAACTCGTAAGCCGGCATGTCTTCCTCGCCGCGGCGGTAAATGATCGAGGCGACCTCGGCGCCGAGGCGCTTCGATTGGCTGACGGCATCGATCGCGGTGTTGCCGCAACCGAGAACGGCAACGCGGCGTCCGACCGGCACCTCGTGCAGCGGACGGGTGTGGATCCATTCGATGAACTCGAGCGCATCGACCACCTCGGGCAGGTCTTCGCCCGGAATGCCGAGGCGGTTGGCGCCGCCGAGTCCGAGGCCGAGAAAGATGGCGTCGAAATCCTTCTCCAGTTCGGTGGTGGAGATGTCTTTGCCGATTTCGACTCCGTATTGGAATTTCACACCGAGGCGCTCGATCATCTTGACTTCGTCGAGGCTGATTTCGGGACGCATCTTGTAGTAGGCGATGCCGTAGGTGTTGAGTCCGCCCCCGGCTTTCTTTTTGTCGAAGACGGTGACTTCGTAGCCGAGTTGGGCCAGTTCGGCCGCGCAGCCGAGTCCGGCCGGACCGGCGCCAAGCACGGCGACTTTCTTGCCGTTCTTTTGCTTCGGCGCATGGAGGACGTCGATATTGTGCTCGAAAACGTAGTCCGTCGCGTAGCGCTGGAGCCGTCCGATTTTGACCGGATCGCCCTCGAGATCGAGAACGACACAGGCTCCTTCGCAAAGGACTTCGGTCGGGCAGACCCGGGCGCAGCTGGCGCCGAGGACGTTGGCGGTGAGGATGGTGCGGGCCGAGGCGACGGGATTTTTGTTGGCGATTTTTTTGATGAACGACGGGATATCGATTCCGGTCGGGCAGGCCATGATGCACGGAGCATCGAAGCAGAAGAGGCAGCGGTTGGCTTCGATGAGCGCTTCCTGCGCGGAGTAGCGGGGCTCTTTTTCCGCCATATTCCGGGCGGCCGTCTCGGCATCGAGGAGCGGTTGGATAGGCATGGGACGACTTCGTTGTCGTCGCGCGCAATTTGGGGAGAACGCGTGACTTGGGTCGACACTAGGACCCTTCGCGGTGGCAGCAAGATCAAAAAGCGCTTTTTTTCCGGCCGCCGGGAAGCACAATCGCGTCATGGCCAATGTCTTGAATCCGCAAAGGACAATCGACGAACTCAAAGAACTGCGCGCATTGACCGGCGACGTGAACGGTGCGCAGCGTGTGGCCTTCACGCCGGCTTGGTTGCAGGCCCGCGAATTTCTCAGGCAGCGCTTCGCCGGCTTGCCGGTCGAAATGCACGATGACGCGGCGGGGAATTTCTGGGCGACGCTGAGGGGCGAGAGCGAGCGGGAGCTGCTCATCGGTGGGCACATCGACTCCGTGCCGAACGGCGGATGGCTCGATGGTTGCCTCAACACGTTGGCCGGCGTGGAGGTGCTGCGGCGCATCAGCGCGGCATACAATGGAAAGCCGCCGGTCACCGTGCGCGTGGTCGATTGGGCCGACGAGGAGGGTGCGCGCTTCGGCAAGAGCCTCTTCGGTTCCTCCGCTTGTTCGGGAAACCTCGACATGGACGAAGCCCGCGGCTTGGTCGACAAGGACGGGATCAGGCTGCCGGACGCGCTGAAGAACGTCGGAATCGACTTCGAGAAGGTGAAGGATTGCGGCGGGGAATTGAAAAACGCCGCGGCCTATCTCGAACTCCACATCGAGCAGGGCCCGGTGCTGCTCGACAAGGATCTGCCTCTGGGCGCAGTCCTCGGGACTTTCGGGGTGGAACGCCACGCCATCAGCTTCCACGGCCAAGCCGCGCATTCCGGGAGCACGCCGATGGACCGCCGCAAGGATGCGTTTCTCGCCGCGGCGCGGATGAGCCCCGAGATTTACGAGATCGCCAAACGCAGCGGCATGGGGGTTTGCACCATCGGTTCGTGCACGACGAAGCCGGGCATCGTGACGAGTGTCGTGGCGGACTGCCGTATCACGCTCGACCAGCGGCATCTCGAGGCGGGCGAGTTGGCCAAGATGTATGCGGAGGCGCAGACGGCGAGCGAGCGCTTTGCCCGCGAAGCGGGCTGCACCGTGGAGTGGGAGCGTCTGTGGGCCATCGCGCCGGCGCCGTTCGATCCGGATCTGGTCAATTTCTGCGATGAAGCGATCAAGGAAACCTGCGGCGTGTCGCACCGGTTGCCATCCGGCCCGCTGCACGACGCTGCCGAGGTCTGCATGGCGGGTGTCCCGACGGTGATGATGTTTGTGCAAAGCTTGCACGGCATCAGCCACAACAAAATCGAAGACACCAAGGAGGAGCACATCGCGATGAGCGTCGAAGCTCTCGACCGATTGGCCGACAAGACCATGGCCTGGATCAAGGCGAAGTCATGAATCCGAGGCTCGCCGGGTTGAATGCTGCGCCGGAGGAGGAATTTGTCCGCACCATCGGTCCGGTCTACGAGCACTCGCCGCATTTCGCGCGGCGCGTGGCGGCAAAGCGTCCTTTTGCCGATGCCGATCACCTGCGCCACGCGTTGCAGCAAGAAGTCAACCATGCGCCCGACGAGGAGCAAATGGCGCTCATCCAGGCTCACCCGGACTTGGTCGGGCGTGCCGTGCTCACCGCCGAGTCGCAGGGCGAGCAGGAGGCGGCCGGGCTAGGCGACCTCACGGAGGAGGAGGTCGAGGCCTTCCGTGGCAACAACGCGGCGTATCGCGCGAAATTCGGGTTTCCCTTCATCATCTGCGCGCGCATGAACAAGAAAGACGCCATTCTGGAGGCTTTTCCGCGGCGCTTGCAAAATGACGCGGCTGCGGAGAAGAAGGCGGCGTTGGACGAAATCCACAAAATCGCCGCCTTGCGGCTCCACGACATCCTATGGGCAAATTGAGCACCCACGTCCTCGACACCGCGAACGGCCGCCCGGCCGCCGGTATGCAGATCGAACTCCGCCGGTTGCCGTCCGGGGAGATGGTCAAGACTCTGACCACCAACAGCGACGGTCGCACCGATCAACCGGTCCTCGGTCCTGATGAAATCGCTCCCGGCGAATACGAGCTGACGTTTCATGTCGGAGCCTATTTTGGCGAACGGAAGTTTCTCGATGTGGTGCCCGTCCGTTTCCGGATTTCCGACGCGGCCCAAAATTACCACGTCCCGCTGCTCTGCTCACCGTGGAGTTATTCCACGTATCGCGGGAGCTGAATGTTTTTATGAAAGCGGCACGCGGCTCGCGGGGACGCTCGCCCTCCAGTGGGAGCAAGCTGGAGGGCGCCCGCAAGGTCATGCGGCGTTGTGACGAGTTGGGGCGTGTCAGTGAGGAGACGGGGTGCCTGACCCGGACGTTTGCTTCTCCCGCCATGAAGCGGGCCAACAAGTTGGTCGGATCATGGATGCGGCAGGCCGGGATGACAGTGCGGGAGGACGCGGCTTTCAATTTGATCGGACGCCTCTCTTCGGCCAAGCGCGGCGCGAAGACGGTTATCATCGGCTCGCACCTCGATACCGTGCGCAACGCCGGAAAATACGACGGTCCGCTTGGTGTCCTGCTTGGTATCGCGGTGGCGCAGCGCCTGCGCGGACATGAGTTGCCGTTTCACCTCGAAGTGGCGGGCTTCTCGGACGAGGAAGGTGTGAGGTATCACACCACTTATCTCGGCAGCCGCGCCATGCTCGGGCTGCTGACCAAAAGCGACCTGCAAACCATCGCGGAAAAAGGCATCGAAAAAGCACGGCGCCCTCTCGGCGAGCTGCTCGCGTATCTCGAGGTGCACATCGAGCAGGGACCGGTTTTGCAGCAAGAGAAGTGTCCCTTGGGCGTGGTCACGGCCATCGCCGGGCAAACACGCATCCGCGCGGCTTTCACCGGGCGGGCCGGGCATGCGGGGACGACACCGATGAACCTGCGCAAGGATGCTTTGTGCGCCTCGGCCGAGGTGATCCTCGCGGCGGAAAAGCTCGGCGTGGTGGCCACCGTTGGACAATGCACGGTCGATCCCGGGGTGAGTAATGTCATTCCGGGAAAGACGACATTCAGCCTCGATGTGCGCGATGCCAAAGATGCCAAGCGCAAAGCGGCCTGCGCCAGACTGCACCGCCTCGCCTTGTCCGTGGCGCGGTCCCGCGGTCTGCGTCTGGAATGGAAGATCGTTCAGGAGACGCCCACCGCGCCGATGGATCGGAAGCTCACCGCCCTTCTCCGCCGTGCGGCGGGACAGGCTCCCTTGCTGCCCAGTGGCGCAGGTCACGACGCGGCCGAGATGGCCTTGGCTTGTCCTTCGGCCATGTTGTTTGTCCGCTGCAAGGACGGCATCAGCCACCATCCCGACGAGTCGGTGCGGACCGCCGATGTGGCGGGGGCGCTGGATGCCCTGACGCGTGCCGTGCTCGAATTGGCCGAACGCCATGCCTGAGGCGGATCTCATCATACGCGGGGCGACGGTTTATTTGCCCGAGGGACCGGAGGTGGTCCCGGTCGCGGTGGCCGGCGGGAAAATCGGCGCAATTGGCGACGATTGCTCTGCGCGCGAGGAGATCGACGCAACCGGGAAAGTTCTCCTGCCCGGAGCCATCGATGCGCATGTGCATTACAACGAGCCCGGGCGCACGGATTGGGAAGGCTGGGCCACCGGTTCTTTGGCTTCCGCCGCCGGCGGGGCGACCTGCGTTTTTGAAATGCCGCTCAATGCGCATCCGCCCACGCTGGATGCGGAAAGCTTTGCGCTCAAACGCACCGCAGCCGAAGCGTCGTCGGTCGTGGATTTCGCCCTGTGGGGCGGGATCACTCCGGTCAACTTGGACAAGCTCGCGGAACTCGCCGACTGCGGGGTCATTGGATTCAAGGCGTTCATGTCCTCGAGCGGGACGGATGACTTCCAGCGCTCCGATGCGAAAACTTTGCGCGAGGGAATGAAGCGCGCCGCGCAACTCGGACTGCCGGTCGCGGTGCATGCCGAGGATGAAGCGATGGTCGCGGCCGCGACGAAAGCGGCCCGTGAGGCCGGGCGCACGACCATGCGCGACTACCTCGAGTCGCGCTCGATCGAAGCGGAGGTGGCGGCGATTCGTGTGGCCTGCGAGCTGGCCGGCGAAACCGGTTGCCGCCTGCACGTGGTGCATGTCAGCTGTGGTGAAGGCCTCGACGAGATCCGGGCGTCCAAGGATCGCGGCATCGATGTCACCGCGGAGACCTGTCCGCATTATCTCATGTTCAGCGCCGACGAGGCGGAAGCCATCGGCGCCCCTGCGAAGTGTGCCCCGCCTTTGCGCAGTCCGCTCACCTGCGCCGACATGATCCGGCGCGTGCAGTCCGGCGATGTGGACACCATCGGCACGGACCATTCTCCGTGTCCGCCGGAGATGAAGGAAACGAGCGATTTCTTCCGGGTATGGGGAGGTATTGCCGGTGCCCAGAGCTTTTTGCCTGCTTTGTGGGCGGTGGGTGTGCAACCGGAAAAGATTTCGCACCTCACAGCTGCCAATGTGGCGAAGCGATTCGGTTTAGCCAGGAGGAAGGGGGCTATTGCGCCGGGTTTGGACGCGGATCTGGTGCTCGTCGATCCGCGCCACACGCTGACTTTGCGCCGGGAGGATTTGCTCACCCGTCATGCGGTCAGCCCCTACCTCGGTCGCCGGTTTCCCGCTGCGATCGATGCGGTCTGGCTGCGGGGGGCTCCGGTTTGGTCGCGGTCCGGCGGGCGTGGTCCGGCACGCGGACGGCTGATGCGGCCGGAGTTCTGAGTTGTCACATCCCGCCGCTTGAAGCCTCTGCGGTCCGCGCGGAGAATGTGTGGTATGACCCGTTCTCCCCGCAAGCTGGCTCCGGGCTCTGCTTTGCGGGGGACGCTGCGTCAGCTATTGCGCGAGTGTGCACGCGCGATCGAAGGTTTTCATCGCGATCCGGCGGAACAGGCCCACTTTCTGCGCACGCGGGTCAAACGCCTCCAGTCCCTCTCCCGGTTGGTCCCCAAAGGCGGTGCCTGGCGGGAAATGTTTCTTCCGCCGTGCCGGGACTTGAAGGATCTCTTCGCCGAGACACGCGATGCGACCATTGTGCAGGGCTTGGCCGATCAATACGCGCCCGGCGAGGCGCATCATTTGCGGGCGGCCATGACTCCCGACTTGGTCAAGGCGCGGCATCTTTGCGATTTCGCCAGCGGTCTTCTCGCCGACTATCCCGACTGGGTGACCATCGAATGGAAAGACATCGCCGACCGCGCCGTCGGCACTTATCGCGCGGCGCGCGAGACGTGGAAAGATGCGCGTCGCCGCAATGCGCCCGATGAGGCATTCCACGCGTGGCGCCGGAGGGTGAAGCGTCTGCTTTACCAGTGCGAATACCTCGGCGGGCGCGCGCGCTTGGCGAGGTTCACGCGGCGGGTCGACCGGCTCGGCGAGACGCTGGGGGAAATCCAGGATGTGTGCATGGCCGAGCAGTGGCTGGGGAAGCAGCGTGGACTGAAGGTCCCGCCCGATCTGCCGCGGAGCAAGAAAGTGCTGCGCTTGAAAGCCCTGCATGCCGCCCCGCACCTGCTGGAAACCAAGCCGAAAGAATTCCGCCGCATGCTGGGCTGAAGTCTTCGGGGTTGGCTTCATCGGTCAGGTGGGAAAAACTGTTGCCGTGCAAGTCCCCGAGCAAATGATGGTGCGGGTGTCGCCGCGGCACGAGTTGCTGTTGGCCCCGGAGTATGCGCAACTGGTGCGCTACGCGCCCGAGCATGACTTTGTCATGCGCACCATCACCCGCCGCGAGGCCAACGGGCTGCAGTTGATGTCCGCCGAGATGGTCATTGCCGGAAAGGACACGCGGAAAGAATTCCCCTTGGCGGCCGAGTATCCGATGCACTTCCGCAAGACCTACTACCCGGGGCGCCTTCGCGGAGACCCTTCGGTCGAATTCGCCAACCAGCAACGCGCCTCGGAGGTGCTGCAAGCCCCGCCGCCCATCGGATTCACCAAAGATACCTTCCGTTCCTGCTTCGTGCCGGGGAAACCTTACTCGCGGCTGACGCCTTTCGGCATCGAGCCGGTGGAGAACAACGTGCAGGTCGCCGAGGAGATCAACCTCGCCACTGCGGTTGGCCTGTGGTGGCTGTGCGGTCAGGCCTTCGGTCAGCTGGTCAAACTGCACGAAGCAGGGTTGGTCCACGGCGACATGGAATTGCACAACATCGCGGTCGCGCCGGCGCCCGCCGAAGTTGTGCTCATCGATTTCGAACTGGCCAAGTGGAAGAAAGATGTGGC
>CAYQMP010000053.1:0-8397 GCA_964418615.1 uncultured Chthoniobacter sp.
CGGCCGCGGCGGCGCGCGCATTGCCGCAGGAGGTTTTTTCCGTTTTGGAAACCTTGAGAGAGAGGGTTTCTGTGACCATGAGGCAAGCGTAGACCAAAGCTGGCTGTTTGCAACTACACGGCTGCCTTGTGCTCCGCCGGCGAGGCGCCGAAGCAATTCAGATACGTGTAGCCCTCGAGGGCCTTTTCGTAGCTGTCGAGCAAGCGCATGCCTTCGTTGGGCTTGAGGCGGTCTTGTTTGATCGCGGCGTCGATCTGACTTTTCATGCGGCGGGCCAGTTCGCTTTTTTCCCACTGGGTCAGGGCGAGCACGTTGCCGATGGTGTTGCCGCCGATGATTTCCTCGACGTAGTAGCCGCGGTCTTCGTCCTCATCGAGGAAGATGTGCATCTCGTTGACGCGGCCGAAGAGGTTGTGCATGTCGCCCATGATGTCCTGGTAGGCGCCGGCGAGGAAAAAGCCGATGTAGTAAGGATGACCTTCCTCCGCGCGGTGCAGGGGAAGCGTCGGTTTGACGTCCTGCAGGTCGATGAAGCGCGAGACCTTGCCGTCGGAGTCGCAGGTGATGTCGACGAGCGTGGCTTGGCGGTCCGGCGCCTCGTCCAATCGGTGCAGGGGCATGACGGGAAAAAGCTGCCCGAGCGCCCAGTGGTCGAGGAGCGACTGGAAAACCGAGAAATTGCAAAGCACCTGATCACCGAGGGAAACCTCGAGTTCCTTCACTTCCTCCGGCACGTAGCGCACGCCGCGGAAGAGTTCGACCACCTTGGCGGCGATGCGCCAGTAGACGGTCTCGACCTTGGCCTTGGCCGGGAGGTCGAGCAAGCCGAGGGAAAACATGGAGTCGGCCTTTTCGCGGATCTCCTGCGCGTCGTGCAGGCTTTCCAAGCGGTGTTTGCTGCCGAGCGATTTGTAGATCTCGAGGATGTCGGCGACGATGGTCGGATCGCCCTCCGCCACGGCGACCTCCGGACCGCGCGAAACTTTCTCAATGGCGCCGAAGGCCTCGACGACGAGGACCGAATGGTGCGCGGCGATGGCGCGGCCGCTTTCGCTGACCAGAATCGGGTGCGCCGTTTTTTCCTCGTCGCAGACTTCCTGCACGGCGGCGACCACGTCGCGGGCGTATTCGTGCAGCGTGTAGTTGACCGAGCTGTCGAAGGTGGTGCGCGAACCGTCGTAGTCGATGCCAAGGCCGCCGCCCACGTCGAGGTAGCCGAGTTCATGGCCGAGCTTGTGCAGCTTGGCGTAAAAGCGGGCGGCTTCGCGCACGGCGCGTTTGATCGTGCCGATGTCGGTGATTTGCGAGCCGACATGGAAGTGGACGAGCTTGAGGCAATGGGCCATGCCCTCGCGCTTGAGCAGGTCGCTGGCTTGGACCAACTCCGCGGTGGAGAGCCCGAATTTGGCGTCCTCCCCGCCGCTGGTCGCCCATTTGCCCGAGCCTTTGGTGGCGAGGCGCACGCGGGCGCCGATCCAAGGTTCGACGCCGAGCTGTTTGGCGATGGACAAAATTTGCGTCAGTTCCTCGATTTTTTCCACGACCATGACGAGCCGCTTGCCGAGTTTGCGGCCGAGCATGGCGTTGCGGATGTAGTCCGCGTCCTTGTAGCCATTGCAAATGATGAGGCTTTCGGGATCGGCGTGGATGGAGAGCGCGGCGAGGAGTTCGGGTTTGCTGCCTGCCTCGAGTCCGAAGTGATAGGGCGCGCCGGCGTCGACGATTTCCTCCACGACTTCGCGCAGTTGGTTGACTTTGATCGGGAAGACGCCGCGGTAGACGTTGCCGTAGCCCGCGCCCCTGATTGCCTCGGCGAAGGCGTCGTTGACCGTTTTGACGCGATGACGCAGCAAATCTTGAAAGCGGAGTGTGAGCGGGAAAGACAGTCCGCGCTCCCGCGCCTCGTGCACCAACTCCATCATATCCACTTCGCAATGCGGCTCGCCGCACGGACGCACCGCGACGTGGCCTTGCCCGTTGACCGTGAAATACGGGGCGCCCCAACGCTCGACATTGTAGAGCGCGAGGGCTGAAGAGACGTCCCAATCTTTCATTTTCCGCGTGCGCGCTATAGAGCCATCTGCCCCGGTGTGCAAACGGAATTCCCGGGAATTTTGCTTTGGCGCGCGGACGCCGCCGCGGGCAGACTCGCTCCATGCCCGCCAACCTGCCCCGCATCGAGCACGAAGTGACCGTGATGTTCTACGACACGGACTGCGCCGCAGTGGTGCACAACCTCGCCTACCTGCGCTTCATCGAGGAGGCGCGGACCATCATGGCCGAGAAAATGGGCATGCCGTTGCGGGAGATGGTCGATACGGGACTCTACCCGGTCGTCCTGCGCACGGAAATCGACTACCGCTCACCGGGCAAAGTCGGCGAACGCCTCCTCGTGCGCGGCGGGGTGAGCGAACTATCCCGCGTGCGCTTCTGGGTCGAATTCGAAATCGTCCGCCCCGAGGACGGCACGGTCCTTGTCACCTGCCGTCAGTCCCTCGCTCTCATCCGCATGCCGGGAGCCAAGGCCGAGCGTCTACCGGAAGCGTGGTTCCACTGATACCAATCTCCGCGAGGGACGGGCGGGTCGCGCCGTCCCGGCGCGATACTTCAGATAGGAAATCGCGATGGGGACGTCGCGATCCACTTGGCGATGTAATCCCGAAACGTTTCAAATTTCTCAAGCGCCTGAACGCAGCGAACGCGCCACGGCGCCGAGGGCCATGGTCAGCTTTTCGCGCACGCCCGGCGCGAAACCGCGTTTCTCGTGCAGAACGAGCAGTTGCAGCGCATCGCAGCGCAGCAGGCTGGCACTGCCGACCTCGAGGTGCAGCGTGATTCCCCTCGGTTCGCCCCACCCCGCCTCGCGGGCATCGACCGCGCGGTCCAGCGCACCGGAAGCGGAAGCCAGTAGTTCGCGCTGCTTGAGTTCGAGCGGAAAACTCCATTCGGCCAACGCCTCATGGCGACGCGCGAGAAGGCACCCCTCGATCCCGGGCAACCCGCAACAAAGCCGCGGCACATCGGCCGGGGTGATGGCTTCCTCGGTGTGGAAAATTTCCTGCAGGACCTTGTCCGTCCGCAGGCCGACGGACATCCAGGCGGCGTCCGCCCGCTCGAATTTCGGAAGACCCGAGAGCACGCGCTCGCGCAATCCGTCCGGCGCATCAACGCCCAGCGCGGCCGGCCACACCTCGCACTCCCACAACACGTGGAGCGGGTGTTTTCCCTTCGGACGCAGGGCGAGCGCTTTGGTCATTCCCGAAGCAAAACCCGCCCGCTTGGGCTTTGCAATCCGGCGATGACGGTTAAATTGAAGCCATGACCCGTTTTGTCCTTCCGGTCCTGATCGGCGCCGCGGTCGGTGCGGCCCTCGGATACTTCGGCCAATGCACCTCGGGGACCTGTCCGCTCACCGCCACGTGGTGGCGCGGGGCGCTTTTCGGCGCGCTCTTCGGCGTCATCGCCGCATGGCCGTCCTCCACCCAGTCATGAAAACTGTCACGATCACCGAAGCGAAGAAGCATCTCGGCGCCTATTTGAAGGAAGCAGCCGCCGGGCAGAACGTCGGCATCATTTGCGGCAACCGCATCGTCGCCCTGCGGCCGGTGGAAGTGACCTCGCTCGATCTGGAGGAAGCGGGCGATCCGGCCGTCACGGCCAAACTGACCGCCGAGCAAAAGGACCGTCTCTTCGCCCAGTTGAAAAAAGAGCGCAAGGCAGCCAAGCGCCGGCGCAAGGAGTTGCTCTCCAACGCTGCGCCGTAGCGCAGTTGCGTGCTCTTGACCCCCGTTTCGTATTCCCCATAATACTGGACACATGTCCAGTAAAGCCACCGGTCGCCAGCAGCAGATCCTCGATTACATCGGGCGGCATCGCACACGGCACGGCGTGCCACCCACGGTGCGGGAAATCCAAAATCATTTCGGCTTCGCCAGTCCGAATGCCGCCGCCTCGCACCTGCGCGCGCTCGAACGCAAAAAACTCCTGCACCGCGAACCCGGCGCGGCCCGCGCGCTCAAAGTGGCCGGCGACGACCGCAAGGAAGTCACGGCCATTCCCGTCTACGGCGACATCCCGGCCGGCTTCCCCGACACGCGCGAGCAGCGACCGGACGGCTGCGTTTACGCCGACCTCGATTCGCTCGACGTGCGGCGCACGGCGCGGACCTTCGCCGTGCGGGTGCGCGGTGATTCCATGACCGGCGCGCACATCCTCGACGGCGACCTCGTCGTGCTCGAACTGCGCGAGCCCAACCACGGCAACATCGTGGCCGCGCTGATCGACGGCGAGACGACGCTCAAGCGCTACCTTTTGCGCAACCGGCGTCCGTTCATGCGCGCGGAAAATACGAAATCCCCGGACATCATCTCCGCGCACGAACTGGTCATACAAGGCGTGATGATCGCCCTCTTCCGCAAACCCAAAGACGCAGGCCGCCCGATCGAGCCGTAGGGGGATCGCGCCATCCCGGCACGATGATACGCGCACAAAAATCGCGATAGGACATCGCGATCCACCGGAACAACGGAAAGCTCGGTGCTTGCCAACAGATGCCGTCCGCTTTGTCATGCGCGGATGGAACGATCTTTCGGGCGGGCGGCGGACGGATTGCGTCCGGTCACTTTCGAGCAAGGCATCGCGCCGCATGCGGCGGGATCGGTGCTGGTTTCTTTCGGCAACACCAAAGTGGTCTGCGCGGCGACCATCGATGAAGCGGTGCCGCGGTGGATGCAGGTGCAGAAAGTATCGGGCGGCTGGCTGACCGCGGAATACTCGATGCTGCCTTACTCGACCTTGGACCGGAAACAGCGGGACATTTCCCGCGGCAAACTCGACGGCCGGACCACGGAAATCCAACGGCTCATCGGGCGGTCGTTGCGGGCGGTGGTCGATCTGGAAAAAATGGGCCAGCGGACCCTGTGGATCGATTGCGACGTCTTGCAGGCGGATGGCGGGACGCGGACGGCGGCCATCACCGGGGCCTGCGTGGCGGTGGAGCTGGCTTTCCAGAAGCTCATGGAGGAGGGAAAAATCAAGGAATCGCCTCTGAAAGAACGGGTTGCGGCAGTCAGCGTGGGGGTGGTCGGCGGGGAGGTGCTGCTCGATTTGGACTACCTCGAAGACAAAGACGCTTCGGTGGACATGAATCTGGTCATGACCCAAAGCGGGGAATTCGTTGAGGTCCAAGGGTCGGGCGAGGAGGCCACGTTCGGGGAGGAGGCCCTCTTCGAGATGCTGCGCAGCGGCCGGGCGGGAATCGAAAGATTGCTTGCCCTTCAGGAGGAGGCCCTTACTGTGTCCGCCCCATCGCAGCCATGAAGAAAGCACTCATTACCGGTATCACTGGCCAAGACGGTTCCTATTTGGCCGATCTGCTCATTGCCAAAGGCTACGAGGTCCACGGCATCATCAGAAGGGCGAGCACGTTCAACACCGCCCGCATCGACCATCTTTACCAGGATCCGCACGTCAATGGGGTCCGGCTTTTTCTGCATTACGGCGACTTGGCCGATTCGGTCAACATGACCAAGCTGCTCTACGATCTGCAGCCCGACGAAGTCTACAATCTCGGCGCGCAGAGCCATGTGCGCGTCAGTTTCGACATCCCCGAATACACCGCTGACGTGACCGGCGTGGGCACGATCCGCATTCTCGAAGCCATCCGCGAATCCGGCGTCAAGCCGCGCTTCTACCAAGCCTCGAGCAGCGAGATGTATGGCAAGGTGCAGGAGGTGCCGCAGACCGAGAAGACGCCTTTCTGGCCGCGCAGTCCCTATGGATGCGCCAAAGTGTTCGGCTATTGGGCCACGGTGAACTACCGCGAAAGCTACGGGCTGTTTGCCAGCAATGGCATCCTTTTCAACCATGAAAGCCCGCGCCGCGGCGAAACCTTCGTCACCCGCAAAATTTCCCGCGCAGTGGCCGCGATCAAGCTGGGTCTCCAGAAGGAACTCTATCTCGGCAACCTCGATGCCAAACGCGACTGGGGTTACGCCCCGGAATACGTCGAGGGCATGTGGCGCATGCTGCAGGCCGACCAGCCCGACGATTACGTGCTGGCCACCAACGAAACCCATACCGTGCAGGAGTTTGTCGAAGTGGCCTTCGGGCACGTGGGGCTCGATTGGAAGGAATTTGTCAAATACGACGCCCGCTACGAGCGTCCGGCCGAAGTCGACCTCCTCATCGGCGATCCGGCCAAAGCCAAGAAGCAACTCGGCTGGGAGCCGAAGGTGCGCTTCAAGGAACTCGTCCAGATCATGGTCGATGCCGATGTCGAAATGCTTGAAGGCAAGGGCCTCGTCCACCAACATCAAGCCTAACCAACAGAAGAACCCGAAAATTATGTCCAGAGTTTGCAGTGTCACCGGAGCCAAGCCCAAGCGCGGCTCGACCATCCATCGCCGCGGTATGGCCAAGAAGAAGGGCGGCGTCGGCCGTCACGTCACGGCCAACACCCCGCGCTATTTTACCCCGAACCTCCAGGAAAAGCGCATCTGGGTTCCCGAGCTCAAGCGGTTTGTCAAAGTGAAGCTCACCGCCCGCGCCCTGAAGACCATCAACAAGAACGGGGCTTACGCGACTCTCAAGAAGGCCGGCGTCATCTGACCCTCTTGATTCCCACCCAAACACCCAAGAAAGGAAACAAACCACCATGGCATTCAGCACAGTCAGCAAAAAAAGCGGCAAAACCTACTTCCTCCACTCGCGTCTCCAGAAGCTGCGCGGCGGACAGGAAGTGACCCTCTACTATTTCGCGGGCCAACCCGGCGAAGGCGCGATCGACGCCCTGCCGGAAGGCTATGAAGTCTCCGAAAACGAGCGCACCGGCCTGCCGCTTCTCAAGAAAAAGAGATAAGGCGCGCAAACCACGTCTTTCCACCAAGCGGCCCGGCACCAGTTGCGGGGCCGCTTTTTCTTTGGCGGCGAAATCCGTGAAAAACCCTCTCATCATCGGCGGCGGCCTCGTTGGACTCGCCACGGCGTGGCAACTGCTCCGCTCCGGGCGCGTGTCGTCGCTGACACTGGTGGAGAAAGAATCCCACGTCGGCGCCCACCAGAGCACACACAACAGCGGCGTGCTCCATGCCGGGCTCTACTACAAGCCGGGTTCGCTCAAGGCGCGACTCGCCGTGGAAGGCATCCGCGAAATGACCGCCTACTGCCGCGAGAAAAACATCCCGCACGAAATCTGCGGCAAAGTCGTGGTCGCGGTCGACGAAAGAGAAGTCCCCCGCCTGCGCGAACTCGAAGCCCGTGGCAAAGCCAACGGACTGACCGGTCTTCGCTGGCTGGACCGCGAGGGCCTGCGCGTCATCGAGCCGCACGCCGCCGGGGTGGCCGCACTGCAAGTTCCCGAGGAAGGCATCGTCGATTACGCCGCAGTCTGCGAAGCGTTGCGTGGCGACATCGAGGCAATGAACGGCCGCATCGTCACCGGCGCGAGAGTCACGGAGTTGCGCGAGACGTCTGATGGCTGGATCGCCGGGACACCGGCCGACGAGTTCACCGGCGACTTCCTGATCAACTGCGCCGGACTGCAAAGCGACCGCGTTTGCCAACTCGCCGGACTCGATCCCGAAGATCGCATCGTTCCCTTCCGCGGCGAGTATTACAAGTTGCGCCCCGAAGCCGCGCACCTCGTGCATAATCTCATTTATCCCGTGCCCGACCCGAGGTTCCCCTTCCTCGGCGTGCATTTCACCCGCCTGATCGGCGGCGGCATCGAAGCCGGCCCCAACGCCGTGCTCGCCTTCGCCCGCGAGGCCTACCGCAAGACCCAATGGGACCCGCGCGATCTGGCCGAGGCCCTGGCCTTTCCCGGCCTGTGGAAATTCCTCGCCCGCCATCCACGCATGGCATGGGACGAAGGACTACGCTCGCTGAGCAAAAAACTTTTCTGCCAATCCCTGCAGCGCCTCGTGCCCGATCTGCGCGAAGAAGATCTCGCGCCGGGCGGCGCCGGCGTGCGCGCTCAAGCCATTTCACCCGACGGCGAACTCGTGCAAGACTTCCGCCTCGTGCCGGGCCCGCGCGCCCTTCACGTGGTCAACGCCCCCAGCCCCGCCGCGACGGCCTCCCTGGCCATCGGCCGCGAGGTCGCGCAGCGCATTGCCGCGTGACGCAGACCCCGCCGCTCGCTACCTTTTCTTTCATGCAAAAGCTGCTGTTGCTCGGCCTTCTCTGCCTCCCGCTGGCGACTTACGCGAGCGAGTCGATCGAGTTGCAGGACGGAACCAAAGTCGAAGGCCGGATCATATCGGTCACCTCCGAGAGCGTCGTCATGGACGTGCAGACCAGCCCGAGCATCCGCGAGGAGAAGACCTATCCCCGCGCAGACGTCGCCAAGATCCGGCGCGCCAGCCAAGACGATATCGCCTTCGAAGAAGTTGCCGC
>CAYQMP010000054.1:0-8350 GCA_964418615.1 uncultured Chthoniobacter sp.
GTGGTAGAATCCGACAACGGGAATGCCGAGCGCATCGCCCGAGGCGAGGGCTTTCCACGCCACCTGATAGGGATCGCCGGACTCGATGACATCGGGGCGTTCCTTCTCGAGGATCTCCTCGATCGCGGTGAGGTTGAGCAAGGCGCGGTAGCGCGCGGTGCGCGAGACGAGCGGGGCGCGGATGGTATAGACCCGGGCGAGGCCGTCCTCCCGGCATTCGGTTCGCTCGCCGGGAATGATGAGGATGTGCCGGTCCTCGCGCCTGGCACGGCGCATCCAGGCGACTTTCTCCGAGATGTAGCGTTTCACCCCGCCGCTGACCGGCGAGTAGAATTGGGTGAGGTCGCAGATTTTCATGCAGGCCCGCGGAGGGCCGGCGGCGGGGACGCCGCCGCTACAGGGGGATCATTCGCGCGCGGCGAGGTAGCGCTCGGCCTCGATGGCCGCGGCACAGCCTTGGCCCGCCGCGGTGATGGCTTGGCGGTAGACGTGGTCGGCCACGTCGCCGGCCGCGTAGACTCCGGGGACATTGGTTTTCGTGCCGCCGTGCTGGATGAGGTAGCCGTTTTCGTCCGTGTCGAGCTTGCCCCGAAAGGGCGCGGTGTTCGGAGTGTGCCCGATGGCGACGAAGACGCATTTGACTTCCAGCTCGGAGCGCGCGCCGGTTTGGGTGTCTTCGAGCACGAGGCCGCGGATGTGGCCGGCGTCGTCGGCGAGGTATTCGACCGGCTTGCGGTTCCAGAGCGCTTCGATCTTCGGGTTGGAAAGTGCCCGGTCGGCCATGATCTTCGAGGCGCGCAGGGTGTCGCGACGGTGGATGAGGTAGACTTTCGAGGCGAAGCGGGTGAGGAAGGTGGCCTCCTCGCAGGCCGAGTCGCCGCCGCCTATGACACAGACCGGCACGTCGCGGTAGAACGCGCCGTCGCAGGTGGCGCAGGAGGTGAGGCCGTGGCCGATGTATTTTTTCTCGTCGGGCAGGTCGAGCCACCTGGCTGCGGCACCGCTGGCCACGATGAGAGTTTCGGTCTCGACCCATTGGCCGTCGATTTTGACCCGGTGGTGTTTTTCGCCGGGCTCGAACTCCTCCAGCGTGCCGAATTGGAAACGGGCGCCGAATTTTTCGGCCTGCGCCTGCATGCGCATGATGAGGTCGGGTCCGTCGACGCCGTCGGGGAAGCCGGGGAAATTTTCCACCGCGGTGGTCGTGGTGAGTTGGCCGCCGGGTTGCTTGCCTTGCAGGACAAGCGGGGCGAGCGAGGCGCGGCCCGCGTAGATGGCTGCGGTGAGACCGGCGCATCCGGTGCCGACGATGACGACTTTTTCCATGGGGCGGGGAGGTTAACGGATTCGGCGCGGCGGGGCCAAGCTTCGGGGGAAGAGCCGCTCAGCCGAGGATGGCGCGGAGTTCGCGCTCGAGTTCACCGAAGCGCTCGTCGCTCAGGACGGAAACGCGCGAGCACGACTCGAGGTCGGCGTCCATCTCGGCCCACGAGCGGCAGCCGCCGAACGACTTTTGCCAGGCGACGCGTTGCGGCGGATCGAGGCGGAAGACGCGGAGAAGCGCCACCTGCACGCCGGGGCCGGGCTTTTGCTCGAAGCGCGTGTCCACTTCCTGCGGGGTGAGAATGTGGAAAGCCTGCAATTTGGAGAGCACGGCCCGGTCGGTGACCACTTTGTGCCAGACAAGGGTGGCGGCATGGCGGATCTCCACCGATTCGCGCTCGCCCTCCTGTCCGCCCTGCCGCGCGGCGAAATCCGCCTCCGGCACGACCCGCTCGGCCTGCTGATGGAAAAAGGTGGGCAGGAGGACGAATTCCTCGTGCTCGAAACGCAGTCCGTCCTTCCCCTCGGCAATGCCGCCTTTGCGGATGACAATGACCTGCCGCCCGCTCCCGAGGGCCTCGCAGACGACGTCCCACTCTTTGAGGGCTGGCCAGATCATGGCTGCATCCTAACCGAGAGTCGCCGACCGGGCCAAGCCGCGCCTGTTTCCGGCTTGACCCCCCGTCCGCCATCCAGCAGTTAAACAGGTTTGCGCGTCTCCGCGGCGCGCGGCAAACCACCCACCGATGACTTTCCGCCTCTTTCCCGCTTTCGCCTTGTTGGTCTCCCTCTGCTTGCCGGCTTTGGCCCAGATGGGTCCGGCACCCGGCGGCGGACCGATCGTCCGCGCGCTTGAAATCCAATATGTGGGCTCGGAGACAATCAGTCGCGAGCGGGTCTTGGCCAACTTGAAAACGAAAGTCGGCGATCCGTATTCGGAGCGGGCGGCGGAGGAGGATGTTCGCGCACTCTTTGCCACCGGCGATGTGGCCAACGTCCGCATCTTCGCCGAACCGCAGGACGACGGCGTCAAGGTGACCGTCCTTCTGCAGGGGCGATCGGTCGTGACCGAAATTCTTCTCGAAGGCGCCACCTCGATCAGCCCGCAGCGGCTGCGCCGCGACCTGACTTTCAAAGTCGGCGACCGCTTGAGCGAGGAGCAAGTGGAGAAATCGCGCCAAGCCATGCTCGAGATGTATCAGGACCGCAACTTCGGCGGCGTCGACATCACCTACAACATTTACACCGACGAGCGCACGGGTGATTCGCGTGTCGTTTACACGATCAACGAAGGCGCCAAGCAGGTGGTCAAACGCATCGATTTCGTCGGCAACGATTCGGTCCTGGCCAAGGACCTGCGCAAGGCGCTCAAAACCAAAACGCAAAACCTGCTCTCCATCTTCAACAAAAGCGGCCGCCTCGTGCCCGCCCAGCTCACCGAGGACCGCGAAGCCATCCGCAACCTCTACCAGAACCGCGGTTTTGCCGACATCCAAGTCACCGATGTGCAGGTCGTTCCCATGACCGGCGATGCGGTGGAGTTGATCTTCACCATTTCCGAGGGGCGCCAATACAGCGTCAACCGCGTCGAACTCGACGGGGTGTTTGTCTCCCCGCCCGACGAACTCAAGGCCATGCTCGTCATGGTCGACGGCTCGCTCTACACGCCGGAAGGCATGAGCGGGGACCTCAAGACCCTGCGCGACTACTACGGCACGCAGGGCTACGTCGACGCCGCCATCATCCCCGAAATTTCGCCCGCCGGTCCGGGTCTGGTCGACATCACCTACCGCATCGACGAGGGCACGCAGAGCTTCGTCAATCTGGTCAACATCCAAGGTAACACGCGGACCAAAGACTATGTCATCCGCCGCGAGTTGGCGGTCACGCCAGGCGACGTTTATGACACCGTGCTCGTCGACGTGAGCCGCCAGCGTTTGGAAAACCTCAATTATTTCGAAACGGTCCAGACCGTGCCGACCGACACGATGATTCCGGGACGCAAAGACCTCAACGTCATCGTCGAGGAGAAGCGCACCGGTTCGTTCAACTTCGGCGCCGGCTTCAGCACGATCGACAGCCTGGTCGGCTTCGCCGAGGTCCAGCAGACCAACTTCGACCTTTTCGGATGGCCGAATTTTGTCGGCGGCGGCCAGCGCCTGCGTATCCGCGGCCAATACGGTATCGAGCGTGCCGACGCGGTCCTCTCCTTCACCGAGCCGTGGTTTCTCGGACAAAAATTGTCCTTCGGCACGGAGTTGTTCTACCGCGAGGCGAGCTTCCTTAGTCCGCTCTACAACCAGTCGAACTACGGCGGCGCCATCCAGCTGCGCAAGCCGTTCGGCGAGTTCCTCGCGGCCAACGTGGAATACCGCCTCGAGGGCATCGACATCTTCGACATTGCCCGGAGCGCCCCCGAACAAATCTCCTCGCAGGAAGGCTACTACCTGCGCAACGCGGTCAGCGGCGGGATCACTTTCGACTCGCGCGACAACCTCTTCCTCACGCGTCGCGGCACCTTCGTCAACCTGACCGGCTTCCTCGCCGGGATCTCGGGCGAGCAGGACACGGACAACTACGGCATCTCGCTCGAGGCCTCCCAGCACGTCCTCCTGCCGTGGGACATCATCTTCCTCTTCAAAGGTCAACTGGCCACCGTCGACTCGTGGGGCGGCGACGGGCAGGTGCCCATTTTCGACCGCCTCTTCCTCGGCGGCGCCAACAATTTGCGCGGTTTCAATTTCCGCGAGGTCGGCCCGAATGTGGACGGCGACTACTACGGCGGCAACTCGCTGGGCTACATGACCTTGGAGGCCACTTTCCCCATCATCAACCGCGTCCGCGGCGCCTTTTTCACCGACTGGGGCTTTGTCAACGAGGCCTCATGGAACTTCGACAGTGGCGGCTACAATGCCGACTACGGTTTCGGCGTCCGTTTGGACCTGCCGATCGGCCCCATCCGTATCGACTACGGTATTCCCTTTGTTTACGACCAATACAACGGCCCCCCCGGCAAGATTCAGTTCAACATCGGCTACCAGTTTTGAACGCCGACACCCGTTTGGTCGTCATATCAAAAGGCTTTACACAAGCCACTCAGACAACACTATAGCACCTCTCCTATGAAAAAACTGCTCCCGATCCTGACCCTGACCGCCCTTGTCACTTTCCTCGGCGCTGCCCCGGCGGCCGCCCAGATGAAAGTCGGCATCGTCGACATGAACAAGGTCTTCACCAGCTACTACAAAACCAAAGAAGCCGAAACGCGCCTCAATGACGCCCGCGCGCAGGCCAAGACCGACCTCGACAGCCGTCTCGAGTCCCTCAAGGCGAGCATGGAGCAGATCAACAAGCTCGAAGCCGACACCAAGAAGCCCGAGTTGACCGCCGACAAGCGCGAAGCGGCCGTCAAGCAGCGCGATGAGAAAATCAACGAGGTCCGCAACCTCGACCGCGAAATCGGCGAGTTCCGCCAGACCCGCGAGCGCCAGCTGCAGGAGCAATTCATGCGCATGCGCGGTGACATCGTGCAGGACATCATGAAAGTCGTGGACTCCAAAGTGAAAGCCGATGGCTTCGACCTCGTCCTCGACTCTTCCGGCCTCGGCATCAGCCAGGTCAAAGTGGTCCTTTACTCGGCTCCGTCCATGGATTTCAGCGACAGCATCATCAGCACGCTGAACGCCAGCGCCCCGAAAAAGCCGGCCTCCAACTAACAACGGCACCGCGCACCGCGCGGAGAATTTCCATGCCGACCATTTCCGAACTCGCCGCCCTCGTGGGCGGCGAAGTTTTTTCCGGGTCCGGTGACACCGTCATCGAAGGCCCCGCTTCGCTCGCCGACGCCCAACCCGGCGAGATCTCGTTTTTCGCCCACCCTCGCTATGCCAATGACCTGCGAGTCACGCGCGCCGCGGCCGTGCTCGTGCCCGCCGATTTTACGGGCGAGAGCGCGGCGGCTCTCATCCGCGTGGAGAATCCCTCCCGCGCCTTCGTCAGGGTAACTGCGGCCTTCGCCCGGCCGCCACTGCGTCCTCCGGCCGGCATTCATCCCTCCGCCGTGGTTCATGACGGTGCCAGCGTCGATCCCACCGCCTCCGTCTGTGAAAACGCCGTCATCATGTCCGGTGCCACGATCGGAGCGCGGAGCATCGTCGGCGCCGGTTCCTATGTCGGGCGTGATTCGCGCCTCGGCGAAGACACCCTGCTCCACCCGCACGCCGTAGTCCGCGAAGGGAGCCTGATCGGCAAGCGTGTCATCATTCACAGCGGCGCCGTGATCGGTGCGGACGGATTCGGCTACGACACCCGGGATGGCCGTCACGAGAAAATCCCGCAAAGCGGGATCGTTGTCTTGGAGGACGATGTCGAGATTGGCGCCAACACCACGATCGACCGTGCCCGTTTCGGACGCACGGTGGTCGGCGAAGGCACCAAGGTGGACAATCTGGTCCAGATTGCCCACAACGTGGTCATCGGAAAGCATTGCATCGTTTGCTCGCAGGTCGGCATCGCCGGCAGTGCGCGCGTCGGAGACTATGTCATTCTCGCCGGCCAGGCCGGGCTCGTCGGGCACATCACCATTGGTGACGGCGCCATCATCGGCGCGCAAACCGGGGTGAGCAACGATGTCAAACCCGGCGCCCGCGTTGTCGGCAGCCCGCCGCGTCCCATCGGCGAATGGAAGCGCTCCATCGTCCGCGTGGACAAGCTGGCCGAGCTTTACGACCGCGTGAAAAAACTCGAGCAGCGGGCCGGCTGATGGTTTTGCTCGTCCTTTGCACTTTTCCCGATGCCGACACAGCTGCGTCGGTGACGCGAACTCTCGTCGAGGAAAAGCTGGTCGCCTGCGGCAACATCCTGCCCGGCCTCCGCTCGATCTACGCATGGGAAGGAAAGGTCGAGGACACGGCGGAAGTCCTCGTCCTCTTCAAAACACAATCGTCAGCCTACGCGCGTCTCGAAAAGCGTCTGCTCAAGCTCCATCCCTACGACACTCCGGAAGTCCTCGCTTTCGAGGCCGGTGCGGCATCCAAGGCCTACGCCGCGTGGGTTGCGGCGGCCGTCGAGCCGTCATAACGTTGCTCCCATGACCATCCTCGAGCGCATCCTTCCCGATGTGCGGCGCGAGCTCGACGCAGCACGCGCAGCCGTTCCCTTGGAGGAAATGCAGCGCCTCGCTGCCTCGGCGAGACCGCCTCGGGATTTCGCCGCCGCTCTCACCGCGCACGGATTCGGCCTCATTGCCGAAATCAAGCAACGTTCCCCGAGCATGGGCGACATGCGGCGGGAAAACACGGAAGCCGCTCCGGAGGCTTACCAAGCAAGCGGCGTGGTGCATGCCCTGTCCGTCCTGACCAACCAGACCCATTTCGGCATGGGCATCGAGGACTTGCGACGCATCGCCGCCGCATCGACCAAGCCGGTTTTGCGCAAGGATTTCATCCTCGATCCTTATCAAATCTACGCCGCGCGTGCCGCAGGTGCCGACGCAGTCCTGCTCATGGCCAACGTTCTCTCCGCCGCGCAGATGGCCGAGCTCCACGAGCTGGTGCTCGAACTCGGCATGGAAGCGCTTTTCGAAGTGCACGAGGCAGACGAAATCGATTCGCTGCCCGCCACCGCGCGCATCGTCGGGATCAACAGCCGCAAATTCAAATCGCGCGAGGGATTCGTCGCCGCCGGGCAAAGCGCCGAGGAGGACTTCACCCTCGACTTCGCCGCTTTCGAGCTGGCCGAAAGCCTTCCCGCCGGATGCGTCCGCGTGGCCGAGAGCGGGGTGACCCCGCAAAGCATCGCTCCGTTGGCCCGGCATTTCGACGCCGCCTTGGTCGGCACCTCCTTGCTGCGTGATCCGCGTGGGGTGGAGGCGGCTTTGCAGGATTTCGCCGACGCGCTTGCCGCGGCAGGCGGGTAGAGTCCATCCTCCCCGCGATGGCAGCCGGCAAAGATTTTCTGCGCGACGCGGTCGAAGCACCGGAGACGCCGCTCGACGTGTCCCTGCGTCCGCCCATGTTCGCCGAGTTCGCCGGCCAGCCCCGCGTGGTCGAGCGCCTGCAACTCATGGTCGATGCCGCGCGCAAACGCGGCGACGTCCTCCAGCACATCCTGCTTTCGGGTCCCCCCGGTCTGGGCAAAACGACACTCGCCCTCATCCTCGGCAACGCCATGGGTGCCGAGGTCAAATGCACCAGCGGTCCGACCATCGAAAAAGCGGGCGACTTGGCCGGATTGCTCACCACCATGCCCGAGGGTGCCATCCTTTTCATCGACGAAATCCACCGCCTCCAGCCGGCCATCGAGGAATACCTTTATCCGGCCATGGAGGACTACAAGGTGGACATCATCATCGATGCCGGTCCCAACGCCCGCAGCGTGCGGCTCAACCTCCCGAAGTTCACCCTGGTCGGCGCGACCACACGCTCGGGCATGATCAGCGCCCCTTTGCGCTCGCGCTTCGGCATGAACTGTCGTCTCGACTACTACTCCGCGGAGGAGTTGGTCAAAATCGTCGAGCGCAGTGCCGGCTTGCTCGATGTCGACATCGACGCGGGCGGCTCGCGCGAAATCGCCAACCGCGCCCGCGGCACGCCGCGCATCGCCAACAACCTTCTCCAGTGGTGCCGCGACTACGCCCAAGTGCGCGCCGGTGGACTGATCACCGCAGAATCCGCCTCCGCCGCCCTGGCCATGCTCGACATCGACGGCGACGGACTCGACGAAATGGACAAGCGCATCCTCGAAGCCATCGTCCACCGCTTCGGCGGCGGCCCGGTCGGTTTGAATTCGCTGGCCGTGGCGGTCGGCGAGGAATCCGGAACGCTCGAGGAAGTGCACGAACCTTTCCTCATCATGCGCGGATACCTGCAGCGCACCCCGCAAGGCCGCACGGCCATGCCTGCGGCTTATGACAAGCTGGGCCTCAAGCGACCGGCTCAGACCGCGGCGACGGGCGATCTTTTCAGCGGATAGCCGAAGGCGCGCAGACCCCGCCAGCTCAACAGCGTGGCCAGCCACCAATCGCGCG
>CAYQMP010000055.1:0-8342 GCA_964418615.1 uncultured Chthoniobacter sp.
CCCGCTGCCCCTCGTGACCAGCGATTCCGCCACGGCCGGCACCTTGGTGCAGACCGCTCCGGCTGCACCCGCTCCGGTCGTGAAGAAAGAAGTCGCCCCCGCCGCCGCGGCCAAGGCTCCCGCGGTGTCCGGTCCGGTGCCCGAGACTTACAAGGTCGAGAAGGGGGACAATCCCTACAACATCGCGAAGAAGTTCGGCGTGAGCTACAAGGCGTTGCTCGAACTGAACGGCATCGACGATCCGACCAAGTTGCAGATCGGTCAGGAACTGAAAGTCCCGAAAAAAGCGAACTGACGGATCCGCAATGCCGCGCCGCACGGCTTACATTCTGATCCTGTCCGTCATGAGCTTGCTGGCCATCGGGGTGGTCATGCTGCTCAGCACGGGGGCTTTTGCCCGCGACAGCCACGGGGACATGTATTACTTCCTCAAGCGGCAGACCATGTGGCTGGTCATCGGGTCGATCGCCATGGTGACGACGGCGCTGGTCGATTATCGCTGGTGGGCGCGCCTCTGGCCGTGGCTCTACGGCGCGGCGGTCGTGCTGCTCATCCTCTGCTTCGTTCCACCGATCGGCATGAAAATCAACGGCGCGTGGCGCTGGGTGAATCTCGGGGTGATCAGTTTCCAACCGAGCGAAATCGGCAAGGTCGCCGTGCTCGTTTTTCTCGCGTGGTGGTATCACCGCTACGAGGCCGAATCGAAGGAGTTCCTGCGCGGCTTCGTCTATCCGCTCGCCGTGGCCGGGGTGATCATGGGCCTCATCGTGCTCGAGGTGGATTTGGGTGCGACCGCCTTGATCGGGGTGACCACTTTGTCCGTCATGTTCGTTGCCGGCACCGGCCTCCGCTGGCTGCTCCCGCTGCTTCTTGCCGGCCTCGGCGGTCTGGCTTTTGCCATCTTCACCATCAAGGAGCGTCTGGCCCGCTTCCTCGCCTTCCTCGATCCGGAAAAATTCCGCCTGGAAGAAGGACTGCAGCAGTGGCAGGCCATGCTCGCCTTCGGTGCCGGCGGTATTTCCGGCATGGGGCTGGGGGAGGGGCGGCAGAAAATGCTCTATTTGCCCTACGCGCACACCGATTTTATTTTTCCCATGATCGGGGAGGAACTCGGGTTGCGTTTCACATTGCTTACCGTCTTTTGCTTTTTGCTCATTCTCTTGGCCGGCGTGCTCATCGCCATGAATGCCAAGGACCGGTTCGGGATGCTGCTCGGGTTCGGCATCACCATCATCATCACCCTCCAGGCCGCCATCAACATCGGGGTGACGACGTCGTTGCTGCCCAACAAAGGCATGCCGCTTCCCTTCATCAGCTACGGCGGAAGCAATCTCGCCGTGTCGATGATGCTCATCGGCATCCTGCTCAACATCCACCGCCAAGGAAGGCGCCTGCCCAAGCCGCGCGCGCGTGCCGTCCCGGCCACCAGCCTCGCCGTCCGTTTCTGATCCCATGAAGTTCGCCATCGCATGCGGGGGAACCGGCGGCCATTTGTTCCCCGGGTTGGCGGTGGCCGAAGTCCTGCGCGGACAGGGTCACGAGGTGCTGCTTTTCGTCTCCGAGAAGGAAGTCGACACGCGCGCCCTCGTCGGCCATCCCGATCTGGCCCGCGAAAAGTTGCCTTCCATCGGCCTGCCCTCTTTTTTCTCGCCGGCCATGGTCTCCTTTCTCCAGCGCCTTCGGGCCAGCGTGAAGAAATGCGGTCGCGTCTACGACCGCGACCGCCCCGACGCGGTGCTCGGCATGGGCGGCTTCACCAGCATCGCGCCCCTCATCGCCGCTTGGCGCCGTGGCATTCCCGCTTACCTGCACGAGTCGAACGCCATTCCCGGCAAAGCCAATCGTCTGGCCGCGCGGTTCTGCCGCGCCGTGCTCCTCGGGTTCGGCGAGTGCGCCCGGCATTTCGGACGGCGCCCCACGAGCGTGACCGGCACGCCGATCCGGCGCGAACTGACGCAAAACGTGCCCTCCCGCGAGGACGCGCGGCGCCAACTCGGCTTGGCCGCCGACCGCACCACGTTGCTGGTCATGGGCGGAAGCCAAGGCGCGGCGGGCATCAATGCCGTCCTGAGCCAAGCGGCTCCGCAGCTGGCGAGCGCCGGGGTGCAGGTCATCCACCTGACCGGACAGCGCGAGGCCGACGCCGTGCGCGGGGCTTACCAATCGGCCGGCGTTCCCTGCGTCGTCCTGCCCTTTTGCGACCGCATGCAGGAGGTTTATCCCGCGGCCGATTTGGCCGTATCGCGGGCCGGTGCGGCCAGCCTCGGGGAGTTGTCGTGGTTCGGCTTGCCCGCCGTTTTGATTCCCTATCCTTACGCGGCAGAGGACCACCAGCGGCTGAACGCCGAGATCTACTCTGCGGACGGAGCCGCCAAGGTGGTGGCGGAAAAGGAAACCACTGCGGAAAATCTGGCCCCGCTCCTGTGCTCTCTGCTGGAATCCCGCGAGACTTTGGAGAGCATGGCCTCCGCGGCCCGAAAGCTGGCCCCGCGCGAAGCGGCGGAGAGGGTGGCTGCAATCCTGACTCAAGCCGAGCGATGAACACACGGGAACTGTCCACTTTCATGCACGGCACGCCGCGGAGGATCCATCTCATCGGCGTGGCCGGCTCGGGCATGAGCGGCATCGCGTCGCTCTTGCTTGCCCTTGGTCACCGCGTGAGCGGCTCCGACCGGGTCGACACGGTCGAGGTCAAGCGCCTGCAATCCCTCGGGCTCGATTTCCACACGCCGCAGCGCGCGGAGGATGTCGTCGATGCCGAGTTGGTCGTCTACTCCTCGGCCATCCGCGAGGGCAATGCTGCCTTCGATGCGGCGCGGCGTCTGGGCAAGCCGTTGGTCCGCCGCGCCGAAGCGTTGGCCGCCCTCATGCTCGGCAAGAAAGGAATCCTCGTCGCCGGCATGCACGGAAAGACGACGGTCTCGGCCATGGCGGCGCATGTCCTTCGCGCGGCCGGCGCGCACCCGTCGCACTATGTCGGTGCGGAAATTCCCATCCTCGGCACCAACGCCCGCTGGGACGCGGGCGGCGAATATTTCGTGGCCGAGGGCGACGAGAGCGACGGCACCATCGTGCTTTACCATCCGGAACACACCATCGTGCTCAACATCGAGCCCGAGCACCTCGATCATTATGACGATCTGGCCGCCATCGATGCCGCGTTCGGCACGCTGCTCGACCAGACGGCGGGGAAGATCTTCTATTGCGCGGACGACCCCGGTGCGGTGCGCGTCTGCGCCTCGCGTCCGCAGGCCGTGTCCTACGGCAAATCCGGGACCTATTCTTACGCCGATTTCCGCAGCGCCGATTTCACCTCGACGTTCGGCTTTCGCCGTGATGGCGCCGAACTCGCCCGCGTCACGCTCAATGTCCCCGGCGAGCACAACGCGCTCAATGCCACCGCTGTTCTCGCGCTGGCCGCGGAACTCGGACTCGACCTCGCCAAGTGCGCCGCGGCCCTCGAGAGCTTCCGCGGTGCGCGCCGCAGGTTCGAGGTGGTCTACCGCTCGGCCGACTACCTGCTGGTCGACGACTACGGGCATCATCCCACGGAAATCGCCGCCGTGGTCCGCGCCGCGCGCGATACCGGACGCGAACGTGTCCTGCTGCTCTTTCAGCCGCACCGATACACGCGCACGCAGGCTTTGCAGCACGAGTTCGGCCGCGCCCTCGCCTTGGCCGATGCGGCCGTGGTGACCGATGTCTATCCGGCGAGCGAGATCCCCATTCCGGGGGTGAGCGGACAACTCATCGCCGATGCGGCGCTGGCGGCCGGTTCGACCAAGACGACCTACGCCGCATCGCGGTCCGCCGCGGGGTTGGAAGCCGGCCGGCTCCTCCGCCCGGGCGATTTGCTCGTCACGCTCGGTGCGGGAAACATCCACGAACAAGGCGCGGCTTTGGCCAAGGATCTGCACACCTTGGAAACGCTGCACGCGGCGATGGGTCCGGGCATCGCCCGGCTCTACGAGCCTTTGGCCAAACACACTACGATGCGCGTCGGCGGCCCTGCGCAATTCTGGCTCGAGCCGGAGACGGAAGAGGGCTTTTGCGAGCTGGCCCGCACGGCCCACGAAGCGGGTATTCCCCTCATGATCATGGGCCGGGGCTCCAATCTCATCGTTCGCGATGGCGGCCTGCGCGGTGCCGTCGTCCGCTTGCGCCGCGGGGTCTTCGGCGAGTTCGCGGTTGAAGATGACAAGATCCGCGCCGGCGTCGGCGTGCGCCTCAAAGCCCTCAGTGGCGCCGCGATCAATGCTGGTCTTGAAGGCTTCGAGTGGATGGAAGGTATCCCCGGCGACGTGGGCGGTTGCCTCCGCATGAACGCAGGGGCCATGGGTGTCGAAGCTTTCGATCAAGTCGACTCGCTGCGCTACGCGGACCACGAGGGCAATATCTTCGAAAAGTCACCGCGCGCTCTCGAGGTGCACTACCGCAGCGTGCCGCTCCTTCGCACCAACTTCGCTTTGTCCGCCGTCTTCCGCGGAACGCGTTCCACACCGGAGGTGGTCGAAAAGCGCACGCGCGACTACGCGGCCAAGCGCAAATCCTCGCAACCGGCCGGGGCCAGCGCCGGCTGCATCTTCCGCAACCCGGACGGCGGAAAAGCGGGCCAGCTCATCGACGCCGCCGGTCTCAAGGACAGCCGCGTCGGGGCGGCACGCGTCTCCGACGTCCATGCCAATTTCATTCTCAACGAAGGAGGAGCCACCGCTTCCGAGGTGCTGGCCCTCATCGAGCAGGTCCGGGCCGAGGTGTTGAAAAAAAGCGGTGTCCGTCTCGAGACCGAGGTGCAAATCATCGGGGAGGAAGCGGCATGAGCGATTCGTTGCGTGATCTCCACATCGTCGTCCTCATGGGCGGCCCGGGTTCGGAAAATGCCGTGTCCCTCCGCTCCGGGGCGGCGGTGGCCGACGCCTTCCGCCGCGGCGGTTACCGTGTCACGGAGTTGCCGGTCGGCGGGCCCGATTTCGAACTGCCGCCCGACACCGGACTTTGCATCAACATGATCCACGGAACTTTCGGAGAGGACGGCCAATTGCAGTCCCTCCTCGACGCCCGCGGCATCGCCTACACGGGCGAGGGGGCGACGGCCAGCCGCACGGCCTTCGACAAGCTGGCCAGCAAAAAGCTGTTCGAGGCCGCCGGGGTGCCGACGCCCGCCTGGGAGGTTCTCGCGCCCGGCGCGCGTCCCTCCTTGCCGCTGCCTCTGGTCATCAAGGCTCCGCGCGAGGGCTCCAGCGTGGGCGTCCATCTGGTGCGCGAGGCGGCGGCGCTCGAGCCCGCCTTGGCCGATTGTGCGGCGCTCGACCGCGAAATCCTCGTCGAGGAACTTGTCGAGGGACGCGAATTGACCGTCGGGATCGTCGGCGACCGCGCCATGGCCGTGGTGGAAATCCGGCCGAACGAAGGATTCTACGATTACGCCCACAAATACACCAAGGGCGCGTCCGAGTATTTCTGCCCCGCTCCGCTCGACGAGGAAACCACGCGCCGCGTGCAGGAAACCGCGCTCGCCGCGCACCGCGCGCTCGGCCTCGAAGTTTACTCCCGGGTGGACGTGCTGCTCCGTGCCGACGGCTCGCCCTCCGTGCTCGAGGCCAATACCATTCCGGGCATGACCGAAACGAGCCTGCTGCCCAAAGCGGCGGCGGCTGCCGGCATGGATTTTCTCGCCCTCTGCGAGGAAATCGCCCGCCTTTCGCTCAAACGCTGCAACGTGAACTGACATGCCTCTCTTCCGTCGATCCAAACCCGCCCGCGGACGCCGCCGCAACACGCGCAAGCGCCGCCGTCAGCATCTGCTGGAAGTCACGGCCACGGCCGAAACGGAACGCCGCCGCCGCAACCAGAAAATTTTCCTCTACGCGGCCGAAGCCCTCCTTCTCGTCGGTCTCATCGCTTTCACCTGGTTCGGTATCCGCACGCTCTTCAACAAGCTCATCGTCGAAAACGACCAATACCTCGTGCGGATCATCGAGGTGAACACGGATGGCGTCATGACCCGCGAGGAGGCGCTTGAACGAACCGGCGTGCAGGAGGGCCTCAATATTTTCAGCCTCAATCTCGACTCGGCCCAACGCGCTCTCGCCGCCATTCCCGAGGTCAAGGAAGCCCGCGTCGAGCGCAACCTGCCGGAGACCGTGACCATTTCCATCGAGGCCCGGCGACCCGTCGCGTGGGTGGCGCCTTATGACACGGGGATCGACCCGTCGACCATGGAAGCCGCCTGCCTGGTCGACGCGGACGGCGTCATGATGAAACCCGACGATCTCGGTCCCGGCGTGACGCGCCTGCCCGTGGTCTACGGTGTGCCGACCGAGCAATGGCGTCCGGGGACCGTCATCGACCTTCCCGAGTTGCATGCTGCCCTCGATCTGCTGGCCCGCGCCGGGGAGCGCAGCAATCCCGAGATCCCGCTCCGCGCGGCCGACATCGCCAAGGGTTGGTGCATCGAGGCCTGGGCCGATCCGCAGACGCGTTACACCTTCGGCCCGGACAATCTGCCGGAGCAACTCGACCGCCTGCAAATGATCCTGCTTCACGTCGGGCAGACCTCCCGCAAGCTGGCCACGGTGAATCTCATGCCCGAACGCAACACGCCGGTGACCTTCCAAGACGACCAACCCGCCGTCGCTCCCGAGGTGCGCAAAGCGGAGGCGGTGAAACGCTGACATGGCCCGCGCGAACCTCCATGTCGGATTGGAAATCGGCACCAGCAAGGTCGCGGCGGTCATTGCCGAGACACGCAGCGACGGTCTGCTCCGCATCATCGGCACCGGCGAGGCGCCCTCGCGCGGCGTGCGCAAAGGCGAAATCGTCGATATCGGAAAAATCACCCTCTGCCTGACCGATGCCGTGGCCGAGGCCGAGGAGAAAGCCGACCGCGAAATCACCGAGGTGGTCGCTTCGGTCACCGGCGCGCACCTCGAAAGTCTGAACAACCGCGGCGGTGTGCCCATTCCCGACGACCGCGACGAGATCGAAGACGAGGACGTTCACGAGGTGGAGCAAAGCGCGCTCGATGTCAGCATCCCCGCCGGCAACGTCTTCCTGCACACCATGGTGCAGCACTTCTACGTCGACGGTCAGGAGGGCGTGTCCAGCCCGCTCGGCATGATCGGACGGAAACTCGAAGCCGAATTCCACATCGTGCACGGCACGAAGACGCGCATCCAAAACAGCCTCCGCTGCATCCGCGAGGCCAACCTCAAGGTGACCAATGTCGTCATGAGTGCGGTGGCTTCGGCGCATGCCGTGCTCGACCAAGCCGATCGCGAAAGCGGCGTGCTGGTCATCGACATCGGCGGCGGGACCACGGACTACATTCTCTTCCGCGACGGTTCGGTGCGGAAGAGCGGGGTGCTCGCCGTCGGCGGCGACCATGTGACCAATGACATTTCCATCGGCCTGCGCGTTCCGACCAAATGGGCCGACAAACTCAAAGTCGAGGAAGCCGACGTCGCCCCCGGCGCCACCGCGGCGCGCGGCACTGTGGCCATCGAGGACCCGACCTACGCCGGCGGGGAAATCGAGCGCACCAGCCTCAACAAAGTGGCCGAGGCGCGTGTGCGCGAAATCTTCACTCTCCTCAAGCGCCGCCTGCAATTCGAGCGGCAAGCGCAATTCATCGGCGGCGGCATCGTGCTGACCGGGGGCACGGCCGATCTCAAGGGCATCGCCGCGCTGGCTACCGATGTCTTCGGCGTGCCCGCCCGCACCGCCTCGCCGCGGCCCCTGATGGGTCCGACTGCCCTTTTCGAAAGCCCGCGCTGGAGCACGGCCGTGGGTCTTGTCCTTTACGCCCAGGCGGCGCAGGAAGCGCTCGAGGAAATTTCCGTCTTCGACCGGCTGCGCAGCAAAATCAGCAAGATTATTCCCGGCCTATGATCACGGCAGGCACCAGCGAACGTTTGGCCGCCCCGGCTCCCGCGGTCTCGACGTGCAAAGTCATCGGGCTGGGCAACGCCGGGCTCGCCATGATCGCGCGTCTCGTCGGCGAGGACGGCGCGCCCTCCGATGTGGTCGCCGTGCACACGGACGCCAAGGCCCTTGCCGCCTCCCCGGCACCGCGCAAGCTGCAAATCGGATGCGACGTGGCCAAGGGGCTCGGTGCGGGGGGCGACGCGGCCCGCGGGCGCGCGTCGGCCAGCGAGAGTCTCACCGACTTGCGCGCCGAGTGCGCGGGCACCGAACTGCTCATCCTTTGCGCCGGTCTTGGCGGGGGCACCGGATCCGGCGCGGCGCCGGTCGTGGCCGAGCAGGCCAAAAAGGCCGGGGCGCTCGTTGTCGCGGTAGTCACCCTTCCGTTCGCCGCCGAGGGATCGCGCAAGCAGGAGTTG
>CAYQMP010000056.1:0-8310 GCA_964418615.1 uncultured Chthoniobacter sp.
GGCGCGATGCTTTGCTGGGGATATCGCGATGGGGACATCGCGATCCACCTTGGAAATTGCCGTGGCGGACGAGCGGGCCGCTCGTCCCTACCTTGGGATGAGGATTTTTCGCCGATAAATCATGGCAAAGGACGACGACAACAAGCAGGAGATCATCGACAAGCCGCCGGCGCCGACGCGGTTCAAGGAGACGCCGCGTCTCCACAACGTTATCGGCGACTGGTGGCGCGAGGCCACCGGGCAAACGTCCGATTGGCATCATGACTTGAGCCCGGGCAGGGCGATCCTGCGCAAGATCATGCTCTGGTCGCCGGCTGTCGTTGTGGTTGCTTTGGTCGGAGGCGGCATCGGGACATTTCTCTTCACCGGGTGGCGGGCGCAAGATTTGGCGTCCAAGGCGCTGGCCAGCTTGGAACGGGGCGACCAGCGCTTGGCCCTGATCCAAGCCGAATCGGCCCGCAATTTGCGCAAGAACAACCCTCAGGTGCTCCGTGCTTATGCCAAGGTGCGCTTTGCGGTGAATGATCCCGTCTCTCTTGAAATTTGGCAGCAAATCGCCGAGCAAGGCCCACTCAGTTTGGAGGATCGCCAGGCGCAGGCCGAGGCCGCGGTGCGCTTCGGCGGCGAGGAGTCCTTCGACACGGCTATTGCCGAGTTTGAGGCGACCGGACGCCAAGCCGACGCGGACACGTGGCGCGGGCGGCGTGCCTTGCAGCAGAAAGATTATACTTCCGCCGTGCAGCATCTGCGGCGGGCGGCGGAGGCCGACCCCACGGCCGACCGCCGCATCGAATTGGCCCGGTTGCTAGTCACCATCGGCACGGCAGATTCGCGCGCCGAAGCTGCGCAAATTGTCGATGCCATGTCCGGCGGTCCGGACGCCTCCCAAGCTCTGGCTTTCGGCCTTACTGCGGTGCCCGTCGGTCCGGCCACGCGACGCGCGTGGGCGGAGCGCGTCCTGTCCAGTCCCAAGGCCGAAGACCCCGCGGTGCTGGCCGCCGCCGATGCGCTGGTCAACGACCGGCTGATGACGGTCGATGAAATGGTGGCACGTCTGCAGATGGTCTTCACCGGAGCGCGATTGGAAGATCGCGGACGCTATGCCAAGTGGCTGCTGGACCGGAACCGCCCGATGGAAGCGCTCGATTTTGTTCGTCCGAGTGAAGTGCGTGGCTCGCGGGGCGGGTTTTTGGTCCGAGCCGAAGCGCTCAGCGCCACGCGGGATTGGAAGACGCTGCTCGCCATGGTCAATGGAGGCTCCCCGCTCAGTGATTCGGTGACCAATATCCTCCGCGCTCGGGCGGAGGAGGGGCTGGGGCGATCGTCTGCGGCCAATGCCAGCCTGCGCAAGGCCATCCGCGCCTCGGTGCCCCGGGGTGCTCTGGCCGAGACGATGGCCGAGGTGGACCGGATGAACCGGCAGAGCATTTCCGACGAGGTGCTCCTCGACCTTTGTGGCGAATACGCCACGGCTGAATACGCCCTTCGCGTGGCGCGCTGGAGGTTTTCCTCGCGCGGCGAACCGCGGCTCCGGCAGGAAGCGTATCGGAGGGCGGTCAAGGCCGCGCCCAAGGCCTCCACGGTGGCCGATTTGGCGCGTCTGGAGCGTTTGCTCAGCCGCGAGAGTGTCGACACCGCCGAAACGGCGGCCGCGCTGGAAAGCGAGCCGGACAACATCGATTTCCGTCTGACGCATGCTTTGGCGCTCTTCGCCGACGGGCGTCCGGCAGAAGCCCGCACGGTGCTCGAGCCGCAGCGCATCGTGCAGCACCAACTCCAACCCGGGCAGAAAGCGATTGCCGTGGCCGTGCTCGCCGCCACGGGAATGAAAAGTGAAGCGATCCGTTTGGCCCGGACGATGACGCCGGACCATTTGACCGATCCGGAATATCGGCTGGTTTACGCCTTCACCACGGCCGATGGGTCGACGGAGTTTTTCGCGGATCCAACGAAAGCGGCGGCTGCGGCGGAGTGAGGTTGTTGCGGCGTGCTCGGCGTGTTGCTGGTTTTCGGTAGGTAGGGACGCGCGGCTCGCGCGTCCGATTCAAACGGTGCGGACGAGCGGGCCACTCGTCCCTACCTCGGGCGAGAAAGTCTACAATTGTTTCGGACCTGCGGGAAATCGCGATGAGGACATCGCGATCCACCGGAGACTCTCCGCCTCTCTCTCCGCTTGTTTGACCGATGCGACAGCGGTCAGCGGATGATGCCGCGTTGGCTTGTCTCGATGAATTGGCACAGCTCGGCCAATTCGGGGAGGTCGGGGAGTTCTTTGCGGATGGTCTCGACGGATTGTTTCACGTTGAGGTTGCCGCGGTAGAGGATGCGGTAGGCTTCTTTGAGGGAGCGGATGGTGTCGGCGGCGAAGCCGGCGCGTTCGAGGCCGACTTGGTTGACGCCGCGCACTTCGGCGGGGTTGCCGTCGGCGATGAAGAACGGGGGGACGTCTTGCACGATCTTGGAACAGCCGCCGGTGATGGCGTGGCGGCCGACGCGGCAGAATTGGTGGATGGCGGTGAGGCCGCCGATGACGGCGTGGTCGCCGACTTCGACGTGTCCGGCCAGGGTGCCGTTGTTGGAGAAGATCACTTTGTCGCCGACGATGCAGTCGTGGGCGATGTGGGAGTAGGCGAGGAAGTTGCCGCCATTGCCGACAACGGTTTTGGTGCCGGGGACGGTGCCGCGGTTGACGGTGCAGAATTCGCGGAAGGTGTTGCCGTCGCCGATTTCGAGGTAGGTGGGCTCGCCGCTGTATTTGAGGTCCTGCGTTTTTTGTCCGATCGAGGTGTAGGCGAAGAAGAAATTGCCGGTGCCGATTTTGGTCGGACCCATCACGGTGACGTGGTGCTGGAGTTCGGTGTCGTCGCCGATGACGACCTGCGGTCCGATGACGCAATACGGTCCGATGCGGGCGCCGGACGCGATCTCGGCGGCCGGATCGACGATGGCGGTGGGATGGATCATTCGGAGACGAGGCCGAAGAGGAGGTTGCCTTCGCTGACGATTTCGCCGTTGACCGTGCAGGAGCAGGCGGCGCGGGCCATGGTCTTGCGCGAGCGGGTCAGTTCGCAATGGATGAAGAGCGTGTCGCCGGGGAAGACGGGTTTGCGGAATTTCACTTCGTCGGCGCTCATGAAGTAGCCGATTTTTCCGGAGTTCTGCGTGTTGAGCATCATGAGGATGCTGGCCACTTGGGCCATGGCTTCGACCTGGAGCACGCCGGGCATGACGGGGTGGTTGGGGAAGTGGCCTTGGAAGAAGGGTTCGTTGATCGTGACGGATTTGACGCCGGTGCACTTGGTATCGCCTTCGAAGGCGACGATGCGGTCGACCATGAGGAAGGGATAGCGGTGCGGGAGGATCTTCATGATCTCCGTGGTGGGCAGGACGCGCTCGCCGACCGGCAATTTGGCCGGCGGGATCATGGCCATCATGGTGGCGTGCTGTTTGGCGATGGCCGCAGCCAACTCGGTGTTGGGTCCGTGTCCGGGGCGCACGGCGACGACGTGTCCGAGGAGAGGGCGTCCGACCAGGGTGAGGTCGCCGACGATATCGAGGATTTTGTGGCGGACGAATTCGTCTTCGAAGCGGAGGGGTTCTTTGCTCAGGACGGAGTTGTCGCGGATGACGATGGCGTTCTCGAGGCTGCCGCCGCGGATGAGGCCCTTTTCCATGAGCGGCTCGACGTCCTCGTAGTGGACGAAGGTGCGCGCGGGGGCGATGTCCTTTTCGTAGGTCTCGGGGGTGATCTCGAGGCTGAGGTATTGGGTGAAGGTGCCGTTGGGTCCGGCTTGGGTGCAGGAGACGCGGAATTTGCTGTCGGGCAGGATGACGAGGATGGAACCGTTTTTGGTTTGGATTGCGACCGGTTCGCGGATTTCGCAGAAGCGGCGCGGGGCGTCTTGCTCGACGATGCCGGCCTTTTTGATCAGCGCGACATAGGGCGCGGCGCTGCCATCGCCGATGGGCGGCTCCATGGCGTCCATCTCGATGATGGCATTGTCCACCCCGAGGCCGGTGAGGGCGGAGAGGATGTGCTCGACGGTGTGCACCTTGACGTTGCCTTCGACCAAAGTGGTGGCGCGCTCGACGGTGCGGACATTGGCCGCCAAAGCATCGACGGTGGGCTGGTCTTTGAGGTCGGAGCGGCGGAATTTGAAGCCGTGGTCGACGGGGGCGGGATGGAGGGTGAGGGTGACTTTTTCCCCGTTGTGGAGGGAGACGCCCGCGAGCGAGGCGGACGAGGCGAGCGTGTGTTGTTTTTCCATGAAAAGGCGCGGTCGGGTCAGGCGGCGAGCCGGCCGTCGATCAGGGCGATTTTCCGGTGGGCGACGGCGGCGGCCTCGGGGCTGTGGGTGACAATTATTAGTGTGGCGAGGCGTTGGGAGGCAATCTTTTGGAACAGTTCGAGGATGCGGGTGGCGTTGTCCGAATCGAGGTTGCCGGTGGGTTCGTCGGCCAGGAGGAGGGCGGGGCGGTGGACCAGCGCCCGGGCGATGGCCGCACGCTGCATTTCGCCGCCGCTCATCTGATGGGGGAAAGCGGCGGCCCGCGGGGTCAGGCCGACCAAATCGAGCATTTCCGCGGCCCGGGCGCGGGCCTCGCGGGCTTTTTCCCCGCGGAGGAGGAGGGGCAACTCGACATTCTCCACGGCGGTCATGGCCGGGAGGAGATTGAAAAATTGGAAGATGATGCCGAGGCGTTCGCGGCGGTAGGCGGTGAGGGCGGCATCGTCGGCTCCGTGCAGGGCGAGGCCGTCGACGGTGATCTGGCCGGAGGTCGGCTGGTCGAGTCCGCCGAGCAAGTTGAGCAGCGTGCTCTTCCCGCAGCCGCTCGGTCCGGTCACGGCGACGAATTCGGCCGGTTCGATTTGCAGGCTCAGGTCGCGCAAGGCGTGCACTTCGCCGGCGGGCGAGGGATAAACACGGGAGACATGGCGGAGGTCGATCATGCGAAAGACGAGATTTCCCGCGCGGCGCGGCGGGCGCAAGACAACTTCCGGGTGGTGGCGGAGGGGACGGACTGGATGGTGGTGGACAAGCCGGCGGGCCTGCTCACCCATCCGACGCGGCCGGATGGCACGCCGACCTTGTGGGATGGCCTGCGCGAACTGCTCGCTTACGAGTTGGCCAACCGCGGTCAGGTTTCCATCGTGACGCGCCTCGATCGCGAGACGAGCGGTTTGGTTTTGCTCGCACTGACCCGGGCCGGGGCACGGCGTTTGGGGTTGGCCATGCAGCGCGGGGAAATCGGGAAAGAATATTTTGCCGTGGTGCGGGGTTGGCCGGAGTGGGACGAGACGACGGTTGATGCGCCGATCATCCGGCAGGGTGAAGTGCGGGACTCTCCGATCTGGCTGCAGCGCTGCATTGATCCGCGCGGAGCGGCGGCGGTCACGGCGGTGACGGTCGAGCGGAGGTTCGAGCGGGCGGAGGGGAGGTTTGCTTTGGTGCGGGCCAAGCCGCGCACGGGGCGGACGCATCAGATCCGGGTGCATCTGGCCCACGTCGGATTTCCTTTGGTCGGCGACAAAATCTACAGCGGGCGGGAAGGCGCCTATTTGGAATTCATCGAGACCGGCTGGACAACGAAGTTGGCGGCGGAGTTGCTGTTGCCGCGGCACGCGTTGCATGCCTGTGCCTTGCAGTTTCCCGGGGCGGACGGCGTCGAGCGGTTGCGGACGGATTTGGCCTCCGATCTGGCGTGCTTCGCCGGTGCAGCGGACTTGCCGGGCGGCGGGAATTGAGGGATATATCGCCGCAGTCCATTTATGCCCACCTACGAATACCACTGCCTGAAGTGCGACAAGAATTTCGAGGTCTTCCAGTCGATGAAAGACGAGGCCTTCAAGACGTGTCCGGAAGCCCAGTGCCAAATGACCCCGTGGGGCAAAGGCGAGGTGAAGCGCCTGTTGGGGACCGGGGCGGGACTGATTTTCAAAGGCAGCGGGTTCTACATCACGGACTACCGCAGCGAGGGTTACAAGCAGGCAGCGAAGAAGGACACCGGCACCGGCAAAACGGAATCGAAGCCGGCCGAGAAGCCCGCTTCCGCGGGATCCTCCTCGTCTTCCGCTTCGAGCGGCGGCGGCGGGGCCTCCGGCGGTTCAAGCGCGGCGAAAACCTGAGGCGCCATGGCTTTGCCTTGCGCCAGTTGCGGCTACGAGAACGACCCGACGCGGGTGTATTGCCACAACTGCGGGGTGCGCTTGGAACGCGGCGACGTGCCGCCGGCGCCCACCGGATTCACCCATCCGACCGATGTGGCCAAGATGAAAAAGCCGCGGCAACCGGTGGCGTGGGGACGCTATTTCGGCGCGCTGCTCAAAGTGGCTGTGCTGGCGGTGCTGGTTGCGGCGGTGGTGCTGGCCCTTCTCCCTCCGCATGACGTTCCAGATCCGGTCGAGCCGGATAAAAATCTGGCCTTGCGGTTGTCGGGGCTCCTCACGGACGCCTCTTCCTCGTCCGAGGCGCGGGCTTTCGCTCTGCCCGCGGGAGACATCAACCGCTGGCTGGTTTCGTCCGTCACCCTGCAGGGCTTTGACGGATCGATGCAATTGCAGCCCGAGAGGCTTTACGCCGTGCCGGGCAACGGGCAGGTGCGCGTGGGACTGGAGGTAACGGTGGCCGGGGCGGGGCGTGTGTTTTTCCAGGGGGAGTATGAGCCGGTGCGCGACGGGAACGGCTACACGCTGGAGCCGCGGCACTACTCGGTCGGGCGACTTCCCTTGCCGGTGCTTCTCGGTTGGCCGGTGCAGAAGCAGTTGGACGGATTGGCCGAGGCGCTCTCCGTTCCCTTGGGACAACTTTCGCGGGCCTCCTACATCGGGGTCACACCCGAAACGGTCACCTTGCGGTGGTCCGATTCCGGGCGGTGAAACGGATCGTTTTTGCGGCGACTACCGTTGCGCTTTTCGGCGCGACTGCTGCGCGGGCGCAGACCGTGGCGCCGGAATTGCTCAAGCCGGAAAACCGGACGGTGAGTTCGTCCAAGCAATTCACCGTCTTCGGCGGCACACGACGGGAGCGGTCCGATCTGGCCCGTCGGGCCGAGACGTTGAAGGAAGGTTTGCAGCGCGAACTGGGCCTCGGGGTGCAATGGCGGAATCCGATTTTGCTCATTCTCACGCCGGGCGATGCCGTGCGTTTGCGCCAACCCCGCGTCTTCGTGCAGGTCTTCGATGCGGAAGATGCGGGGCGCAAGATCGAGGTCAACCTGTCGCCCGGCGCGCTGCAGGATACCGCGTTGGTCGACGGGGGGATCATCCGTGCCGTGCTCCTCGAGGCGTCGCTGCAAAAGCAGAAGTTCGAAGGCGACCGCTTCGTCGAGCCTCCCTCATGGTTGGTGGCCGCGATGACCGCCGCCTTGGCCCAAGGTGACCAGATGCTCGGGGCTCCGGTTTATTCCGCCCTGCTCGAGGGCAAGGGAATGCCCAAGCTGACGCGATTCCTCAAGGAGAGCGGGGACAATCTGCGGGGCCGGGCCCGGGAAATTCATGCGGCGCAGAGCTACGCCTTCTACCGTGCGCTTTCGGGGGCCGACGGCGGGAAGGCACGCATCTTGGAGAACCTCACCCTGGCGGAGCCCTCGCGTGATCCGGTCGATCGTTTCGGACAGACGTGGCCGGACTTGCTCGACGATCCGGACCGTATGGCGCGCATGTGGGCGCTTTCCGTCGCGCGGCTCGCTTCGCCGGAGCGCACGGACTTTGTTTCCGCCGAGGACAGTTCCGGGAAGCTTGCCGCGGTGATCGAATCCCTTGCCACGCCGGAGTCGGAGTTGGATCCGGCCGGCGCCATGCTCGAGTTGGCGCGCACGCCGGAAGGGCGGTTTCGATTCGAGCAGGCGGCGACCGAGTTGCGGCGCCTCGGTTTCCGGGCGCATCCGCTTTACGCGGCGCTGGTCGAGGAATACCGCGAGATGTTCGACGGGCTGGCGCGGAAAAAGAGGCGGGGCTTCGCCGCGAAATTCGGCGAGGCCGAGGATTTGCGCTGGGCCCTCGACGACCGAAGCAATGAAATCACCGACTACCTCAACTGGTATCAGGCCAATGCCCCGTCAACCGAACCGATGGTCGATCTGGTCACCATCTTGCCGCCGGAATCCACGACGCGCCGCAATGACGCCATCTCGCGCTACCTCGATTCGGTGGAGCAGCGTGGTTGGTGACCGGTGCGGCGGTGGATCTCCGCCACGGCCCAGGCGGCGTGTTCGCGGACCAGTTCCTCGGGGTCTTGGAGAGCTCGGGTCAGGGCGGGCAAATCATCCTCTTCACCGACATTGCCGAGGGCCACGCAGACATTGCGGAGG
>CAYQMP010000057.1:0-1523 GCA_964418615.1 uncultured Chthoniobacter sp.
GTTCGACGAGGCATCGAAAGTTTTCGAGGACATCCTCCGCAGGAATCCGACAGACACGGACGCGCGTGATAAGGCGAAGGAGGCCGCGGCCCGCCGTTCCATGCAGCGGGGGAAACTCGGCACCGCCTCGTTCGCCGAGTTGGTCAAGCAGCGTCAGGACGCGGCCAAGAGCGGGGGTGAAAAGGTTGTCGGCGCCGAGGACTCGCCCGAGGAACTTGCCCGGATCGTCTACGAGGCGCACGAGGCGGGCACGCCGAACAACGAAGCGGCGCGCAAGTTGGCCGACCTCTATTTCAACCGCGAGGACTATGACAACGCCCTCGAGTATTACCGCTATCTCTCCGCGCTGGCCAACGAGACCGATCCGGGATTGCTCCGCAAGATCAGCGACACCGAAGTTCGCAAGCTGACGCGTTCCATCGCCGACAAGGAAAGGGAAATGGCCGCGCTGCCCCCCGACAGTCCCGAAGCTGCTGCTTTGCGCGCCGAGGTCGACGAATTGCGTCGCGGCAAAGCCGAGCAAATGCTGGGCGAAGCGCGCAAACGGGTGGAACGCAACCCGACCGACCTGCAATACCGTTTCGAACTGGGCGAGCAGCTTGTGCTGGCCGGACACTACAAGGAAGCCATTCCCGAACTGCAGAAAGCCCGGTCCAACCCCAACACCCGGACCAAAGCGCTCAACATGCTCGGCAAGTGCTACACCGAGCGCAACATGCTCGACCTCGCGGCCAAGACCCTGACCGATGCGGCTAGCGAGATTCCCGGCATGGACGGGACGAAGAAGGATATCCTCTACAACCTGGGTCTGGTCTACGAGCGCATGGGCAACACGGACAAGTCGCTCGAGTGCATGAAAGAAATCTACGAGGTCGACTACGGCTACCTCGACGTGGCCGAGCGGGTCGAGGCGTCGTACACGGCTTGACGTGGCGTTGCCTTCCCCGGCGCCGCCGCCGCTACATGGGTTTGGCGACCAGATCGTAGACTTGTGCGCCGGTCACTTGAACTTTGGCGAAGTGGCCGACGGGCAAGGCGGATTCGAGCAATACGCGGCAATCGACGTCCGGGGCGTCGTGCTCGCTGCGGGCGATTTGGGGTTGTTCGACCAGCACTTTGATCGTGCGGCCTTGTTGCGCTTCGGCGATTTCCCGGGCGATCTTCTGCTGCAGCTTCATGGCGCGGGCGTGGCGCTTGTTTTTCACCGACGCCGGGATTTGTCCGTCCATCTTGGCCGCGCGCGAACCTTCTTCCTGCGAGTATTTGAAGACCCCGAGGCGTTCGAAGCGGACACGTTCGATGAATTCCAGCAAGGATTCGAAGTGTTCGTCGCTCTCGCCGGGGAAGCCGGTGATAAAGGTGGTGCGGATGGCGAGGCCCGGGATGCCCTCGCGCATGGCGACGATCAAATCCTCGATGTGCTGACGCGAGGTCTCGCGGCGCATGAGTTGCAGCATTTCCTCGTGGATGTGCTGCAGGGGCATGTCGACGTAGCGGGCGACCTTTTTGCTCTGCGCGATGGT
>CAYQMP010000057.1:1623-8251 GCA_964418615.1 uncultured Chthoniobacter sp.
ACCGAGTCGATGGTCCGGCTGCGGTGGCGTCCGCGCATTTGCGGGATGACGCAGAAACTGCACGGGTGGTTGCAACCCTCGGCGATTTTCAAATAGGCCGTGTGCCGCGGGGTGAGCAAGTAACGCGGGGTGTCGTAGTCGGGGATGTAGCGCGATTTGCGCGTGACGAGATCGAGCGGCGCGACGGTTTCCGCGGCCGGACGCTCGAGCACCTCGCGGACGATGCGCGGGAATTCGGCGATTTGGTCGAGCCCGATGAAGGCGTCCACTTCGGGAATCTCGCGCTTGAGTTCCTCGTGGTAGCGCTGGGCGAGGCATCCGCTGACGATGATTTTTTGTCCGGGCCGGGCGGACAGCCGGCGCTGGTGCATTTCGAGGATGGTATCGATCGATTCCTCTTTGGCTTGGTCGATGAAGCCGCAGGTGTTGATGACCAGCACATCGGCTTCGTCCGGTTCGCGGGTCAGGTCGAAGTTTTCCTTGGCCGCGCCGCCGAGCATGATTTCGGCATCGACCAGATTTTTGGCGCAGCCGAGGCTGACCATGCCGATTTTGGGACGCGCGTCGGTAAGCATGCAGGGAAGGGGCGTCCGGGCGGGACGCGGGCTAGGCGCCGGGGACGAGGACCAGTTGGACGGGCTCCTCGAGCGTGCAGCGGGGCGCTTCGATCATGATCGGAAGCGGTGCGGGCTTGGCGGGAACAACGGCGCGGACGCGGGGCTTGGTTTCGTCGATGTCCAGACGCGAAAGTTGCGCGTTGAGCGACCAGAGGCCGATGGCCAAAACAGTGACAAGGGCCGCGCTGGTTGTTTTGGCAATATTGACCAAGCGGTTGCGTTGGGCGGGGCTGAGACGAGGGGGCTTGGGAGGCCGCCCCATATTGCGGACGAACATGCCGATCGAGGTGAAACGGGTGCCCTCTTCGGTGCGGACCGCGCGGCGGGTGTTTTCGATCTCGATGCCGAGGTAGCGCGCATACATGCGCAGGGAGAGTTTGTGGTAGACGTCGGGAAAATCGGCCGCCGTGGTGCAATCCTCCAGCTCCCGCAGGAAACCGACCCGCAGGCAGGTCTCCTTGGCCGCTTGTTCGAGGGTGATCCCCTTCGACTCGCGGAGAGCTTTCAACTCAGGTCCGACGGCGGTGCTCATCTCACTTGTAATATGCATCAATCGGGCAAGCTTTCCAAGTCCACAAGTATCTCCCGGTCCTTGGCGCCGTCCTTCGGCCCCAAAATGCCCCGCTGCTCGAGGATGTCGACCACGCGCGCGGCGCGGGTGTAGCCGAGGCGCAGGCGGCGTTGCAGCATGGAAGTGGAGGCTTTGCCCTCCTGCTTGATGATGCCGAGGCACTTGGCGACCAGTTCTTCGTCCTCTTCGGTGACATCGTCGTCGCCTCCGCCGGGGGAGGTCATGGCTTCGTGGAAACCGGGATCGAAAGCGGGCTCGGCCTGCGCACCGACGTAGTCGACCACGCGATGGATTTCCTCGTCGGTGACGAGCACGCCCTGCGCGCGCACCAGTGTCGAGGTGCCGGGCGGGAGGTAGAGCATGTCACCTTGGCCGAGGAGCTTTTCCGCGCCGTTGGCGTCGAGGATGACGCGGCTGTCGAGTTTCGAGGCGACTTGGAAAGCGATGCGGCTGGGGATGTTGGCCTTGATTACGCCGGTGACGACATCGGCGCGCGGGGTCTGCGTGGCCACGATCATGTGGATGCCGGCGGCGCGGGCCATTTGCGTGATGCGGGCGATGGCGCTTTCCACATCGGCCGGCGCGGTCTGCATGAGGTCGGCCAGCTCGTCGATGATGACCACGATGTAGGGCAGGCGGTCGGGAATGACCAACTCCTCGCCCTTCTTCGGCTTCACCGCCTCGAGCACGGCATCCTGGATGCCTTCCTCTTCGGCTTCGCCGTTCTCTTCCGGTTCGGGCTCCGGAGGCGGGGCGTCGTCGGCTTTTTTGTCCACCGGCCGCGCGTTGAAGCCGTGGATGTTGCGCAGTCCGCATTTGGCGAAGATGCGGTAGCGGCGCTCCATTTCATCAATGACATAGCGCAGGGCGAGAAGGACCTTCTTCGGCTCGGTGACCACATTGGCCGCGAGGTGGGGCAGTTTCCCGTAGTGCTGCATCTCGACGACCTTCGGGTCGATCATGATGAAGCGCAGTTCCTCGGGGGAAAACTTGTAGAGCATGCTCGCGATGATCGCATTGACGCACACGCTTTTGCCGCTGCCCGTGGTGCCGGCGATGAGGAGGTGGGGCATTTGCGCGAGGTCGGCGATGATGGTGCGACCGTAGACGTCCTTGCCGAGGGCGAGGGGGATCTTGGCCTTGCTGTTGACCCATTCGTCGCTCTCGAGGAGTTCGCGGAAGACGACTTTGATTTTTTTGCTGTTGGCGATTTCGATGCCCACCGTGTCCTTGCCGGGGATGGGCGCGAGAATGTTGATCTTCTCGGCGCGGGTGGCACGGGCGATGTCCTTTTCGAGACTGACGATGCGATCGACGCGCACGCCGCGGGCGGGGTAGACCTCGAAGCGCGTGACGGTGGGCCCGCGGGTGATGTCGCCGGCGCTGGCTTCGAGGCCGAATTGCTTGAGCGTGTCGAGGATGCTGCTTTGCATGGCGAGCAATTCGTTGGGATCCGCGCTCTGGCGCCCGCCCATGTCGGGCGAATCGAGCAGGTCGAGTGGCGGCATCTGGTAATTCTCGATGTGGATGTCGGGGACCGCGCCGAGGGGGCCCGTTTCCTTTTTCTTCGGGGGCGGTGGCGCGGGCGGCTTTTTGGCCGGAGCCGCGCCGGTGTCGATGATCTTGGGTTCCGGCAGCGGGGGCTCGGGAACGATTTCCTCTTCCTCCTCGTCAGCTTCTTCTTCGATGTCCTCGACCACAGTCGCCTTTTTGCGCGGGCGGGCGGACGATCCGTTCGCGCGGCGGGAACGCGGCGTGTTGGCGAGGGCTTCTTCGACCGCCGCTTCCTGCTCGAGGCGAATGCGTTCGAGCTTGGCCTCGCGGCGTTCGCGGAACCACGCCGGAATCGCCACGGCGAGCGTTTTGAAAAACTTCACCGGGTGCATACCGGTCATGAGGATCAGGCTGGCGAGATAGAAGATGGAGAGGAGGATGGTTGCGCCGACGATGCCAAGGAGTCCGGCCAACACCGTTTGACCGAAAGCGAACCCGACCCAGCCCCCCGGGCCGAGGATGTTGAAGTGCTCCTTCCATGATTGGAGGAACCACGGCTGGATGCCGGCGAGGCAGGCGCCGGAAAAAATGAAGGCGCCGATCCACGCCCAGCGTTTGCGGTCCAGCGCCAGCGTGCTGGAAAGGAACTTGCCGCCGCCGAAGCCGATGAGAACCACGGCGAGCAGGTAGGATGCGGCGCCGAGCAGAAAGTAGCAGAGTCCTGCCACCACGGCGCCGACCGGACCGATAAAGTTCTCCGTCGGTCCGGTCGATCCGCCCTGTTTGCTGAAGAACAGCCACGACGGGACGTCCTCCGGAGCGTAGGAAACGAGGGCGAGAAAGAGCAGCGTGCCGGCGCCGAGCAGGACGAGCCCGAGCACTTCACTCCACGCCTTGCTGCCTCCTTCTTCTGTTGTTTTACCGCGGGCCAAGGGGTCATTTATTAGCAGAGGCGCGGCGCACGCGACAAGGAAGGCGTTTGCGCGGGGGCGGACGGCCTGTTAGGAGAAGCGGCTCCCGTCACCGCCATGCACCGCGAAAATCTTTCCGCCACGCTGTCCGCCCTGCTCGCGCGCGAGCAATCGCAGTCCGGACTCACGCTGGGCGAAGTTTTCGAGCGTATCGGCGACCGCGGCTTCGGCGTGCTGCTCATCATTCTGTCCCTGCCCAGCGCGCTGCCCGTGCCCGCGCCGGGTTACAGCACACCGTTCGGCATTCTTATCGCCGTGCTTGCCCTGCAAATGATCGCCGGGCGGACCGCGCCGTGGCTTCCGGAACGTGCGGCGCGCACCAAGCTTCACGGCAAATTCCTCGACGCGATGCTCGGGTTCTTCTCGAAGTTCTTCGGCAAAGTGGAATTTCTCATCCGTCCGCGCCTGCAGTGGATCGGTTCGCGGGCCGGACGCGCCTTCCTCGGCGTGCTCGTCCTCATCATGGCCGGCCTGATGATTTTGCCCATTCCGTTGACCAATACATTTCCCGCCTTTGTTATCTTTCTCACGGGGATCGGTCTGACCGAGGAGGACGGGTTGTTCAGCATCTTCGCCGGATTGCTCGGCGTGTTGGCCGCGGGCCTTTATGCGGTGGTGGTTTACGTGTTCGTCCGCTTTGGTCTTGAAGGCATTGAGATGATCAAGGAGTGGATCAAGTCGGCGGCCGGTCTGGCCGGTTGAGGTGGCGCGGCTTTGCGCCGGCGGGGTGCGCCGTGCTATGGGTGAGGCTGTGAGCGAGTCCGCACCGGCCGAAGTCGATCGTCCCAAACACGGGCGCGTGGCGCACCTCCTCGGACTGCTCGGCAATCGTCTGCTCGCCGGAATCGCCTTTGCCGTTCCTTTGGTCGTCACCTATTGGGTGCTGTCCTTCGGCTACCGCGTCATCACCGGTCTGAGCGAACCTTGGCTGAAGACCTTCGGGCTGAACATTCCGGGCCTGGGCTTCCTTATCACGCTGGTCTTTTTCACCGCGCTCGGCTTCATGGGCGCGCACGTGCTGGGGCGCCGTCTGCTCGAGCGCGGGGAAAGCCTTCTCCTGCGCGTCCCGATCGTGGCGGCCATTTACGCCGGGACCAAACAAGTGCTGCAATCGCTGCAGGGCGGAGCCGCCGCCGGGAAATCGAAACGCGTCGTGGTCGTCGATTTCCTCTCCACCGGCAGTTACCTCATCGGTTTTGCCACCGGACATTTCACCGAGGCGGGGACCGACCGGGCCATGACCACGGTCTTTGTCCCCACCGCACCCAACCCGACCACCGGACTGATCATCGCCGTGCCCTCCGACCAGGTGCGGGATTGCGACATGACGATGGAAGAGGCGACCAAAATGCTCTTTTCCGGCGGCTTGGTCACCCCCGGGCGTCCCCTCGGCATCGATCCCGGGGGCGCGGAACAGAGAGAAAAAACGATCGTTTGAAAATTTGAACGTCCGGGGCCGTCGGTGGTCGAAGCTTGTATGAAAACAAAGAGCTTCAATCCCTACCGCAAATTCAACCGGACGCGCCACTCCTTGGGCGAACTGGTGGCCGCCGTCGGCTCCGCCACCAACGACAGCCGCGAGGCCATGGCCGCCCTCATCGACCTCTTCCAGACCGGACGCGTGCAGTTGCGTGACCACGGAAACCTGAAGCGGGTCAGAGTCTGCGCGTAATCACAGATTTTTTTCATGGCAAGCAGGGTCGGGGCCGGGTGGCTTCCGGCCCTTCTTGTTTTCCGGGTTTGTCCGCTCTCCCCGATCCGCTAATCTGCGCCGGTGATTGACCGATATTCCCGACCGGAGATGCGAGCCCTCTGGTCCGACCAGCGCAAATACGAAATCTGGCTCGAGATCGAAACCCTCGCCTGCGAGGCCATGGCCCGCCTCGGGCAGATCCCGGAAGCCGATGCCAAAGCCATCCGCGAAAAGGCCAAGTTTTCCATCCCCGAGATTCTCGAGATCGAGAAGCGGACCAACCACGATGTCATCGCGTTCCTCGAAAATGTCGCCGCATCCGTGGGTCCTGCCGCCCGCTGGATGCACCAAGGCCTGACCTCCTCCGACGTTCTCGACACCACGCTCGCCGTGCAGATGTCCGAGGCGACCGATCTCCTCATCAAGGGAGTCGATGATCTCCGCGCCGCCGTGGCCGAACAGGCCCGTGCACACAAACTCACGCCCATGATGGGCCGCAGCCACGGCATCCATGCCGAACCGATTACCTTCGGATTGAAAATGGCGCTGATGTATGACGAATTCGGTCGTGTCCGCGAACGCCTCGTCGAAATGCGCAAACGTGCCGCCGTCGGCAAATTGAGCGGCGCGGTCGGCACCCGCGCCCACCTCGACCCGCGTGTGGAGGAGGAAGTCTGCGCCAAGCTCGGGCTCAAGCCCGCCACGCTTTCGACCCAGATCGTGCAGCGCGACCGCCACGCCGAGTTCATGACGGTGCTCGCGTTGGCCGCCAGCTCGCTCGACCGCTGGGCCACCGAGTTCCGCCATTTGCAGCGCACCGAAGTCCTCGAAGTGGAGGAATTTTTCGCCAAGGGCCAAAAAGGCAGCTCGGCCATGCCGCACAAACGCAACCCGATCACCGGCGAGCGCCTCAGCGGCTTGGCCCGCGTCATCCGAGGCTACGCCGTCACCGCGATGGAAAATGTCGCCCTTTGGCACGAACGCGATATCAGCCACAGCAGCGCCGAGCGCGTCATCATGCCCGACGGCTGCATCCTGCTCGACTACATGCTCGCGCTGGCCACCAAGCTCGTCCGCGGTTTGCAGGTCTATCCCGAAAACATGCGGGCCAACATGGACAAATCACGCGGCCTCTTCGCCAGCCAGTCCGTCCTGCTCAAACTCACCGAAAAAGGCCTCGAGAGGCAGAAAGCCTACGAAGCCGTGCAACGCGCCGCGTTGAAAACGTGGGCCGGCGACGGCGAGTTTCTGGCCAACCTCTCGGCCGAACCGGAAATCAGCT
>CAYQMP010000058.1:0-8180 GCA_964418615.1 uncultured Chthoniobacter sp.
CGCGAGAAGTTCAGCGCGAAGGTCGGCATGTTGCCGCCGAGATAGTTGACGTTGAAGACGAGGTCCTCGGGCAGATCCGATTTCTCACGCCAGACCACCCACCCCGCGCCGAGCGGTGCGAGACCGAATTTGTGGCCGGAGGCGTTGATCGATTTGACCCGCGGGAGGCGGAAGTCCCAGACGACTTCCGGCGCGCAGAACGGGGCGAGGAAGCCGCCGCTGGCTCCGTCGACGTGGATCGGGATGTCGAGGCCTTTGCTTTTTTGCAGGTCGTCGAGCGCCTTGCTCACCGCTTCGACCGGCTCGAATTGCCCGGTGAAGGTGACTCCCAAAGTCGGCACCACGCCGATGGTGTTTTCGTCGCAGCGTTTGATGACCTCTTCCGGCGACATGATCAGCCTCCCCTTCTCCATGGGGATCTGGCGGATTTCGACGTCCCAGTAGCGGGTGAACTTTTCCCAACAAATCTGCACGGGCCCGCAGACCATGTTCGGCTTGTCGGTGGACTTGCCTTCGGCGCGCCGTTTGGCCCGCCAGCGCCATTTCATGGCCATCCCGCCAAGCATCGCCGCCTCGCTCGAGCCGGTCGTCGAGCAACCGGTGGTGTCGGCCGCCTCGGGCGAGTTCCAAAGATCGGCCAGCATGTGCACGCAGCGCTCCTCGATGGCCGCAGTCTGCGGATACTCATCCTTGTCGATCATGTTCTTGTCGATGCACTCGTTCATCAACTGGTGCACCTCCGGCTCCTCCCACGTCTGGCAAAATGTCGCGAGGTTCTGCCGGGCGTTGCCGTCGAGCATCAGTTCGTCATGGACCAACTGGTAAATGTCGCGGGCCGGCTGTTCGTCTGCCGGGAACTTGTATTTCGGCAACGCCCCGGCGGATGCGGGCGCACCGAAGACCTCGTCGTTGAGGTCGCCGATGATGGAGCTTTTGGAGTGGAGTGGCATAATCGATGGGATAAGAAAAATAATTTTCGGTGTCATCGATCGTTGATGACAACCCTTAAATCCCCGCGCTGCGCATTTTTGCGCGTCGCGTCACTGTTACGCGTCGATCGATCGGCGCGTGCTGCACGAGCAATCAGGCCGCCGGAACGAAGTATTTCCGCGCGACACGCGGGTAAATCAACGGGAAATCGAAAGCTGGATGACGCTCGCCGGACCACGGCGCTTTGATGGCCGACAGGTGGCTGGCGAGGAAGTAAGCGGGTTCGACGTAATGGCATCGCATGCGGCAAAAAGCCCGCCAAGCCGCATCACGGTCCGCCCGCACCTCGACACCGTGAGATGCGATGAAGTCCATCGCACGATCCCATTCCGCCCGGGTGACACCCGCATCGGGCGTGCTGCTGTCATCGGTATCGGCCAGCAACCGCTCCTCGATGGCCCACGTGAGCATGGCGCCCTCGGAAACGCCGCCCGCGGTGCGGGAGACCTCGCTGAGCTTCAGCGCGTAAAATGTATCGGCTCCTTGGGAGAGCATGCGGATGAGGTCCAGATTCCGCGGACCGGCCAGACAGGTCAGGCGGATGGTGGCCGCATCGAGCAAGGCGAGCAAAGTGATGGTCCAGTGCCGGTCGCGCACCGGGGAGCGGAAGTGATTGAGCAGCGGATAAACATATTGGCTGACCCGCATGGCGCAGAGCCAATCGACACTTTCGTTGAGCGAACTGGTTGGCCAGTCGATCTCGAGGATATGCATGCGCACAACCATTTCCGGTCCCCACCCCGGCTCGCCGCAGGCCATGGCCAACTTGCTCATGAGCGTTTCGCGCGAGGTGTAGGCGCTGTAGAGGGTGAGCAGGAAACCGATGAAAACGGAGACAACCGTGGTGCCGGTGAAGGCCGCGACGAACATCGCGATGTATCCGGGCGCTCCGGAAATATCGACCATGCCGAGCGTGCTCATGCCCGAACCCGCCCGGTAAAACGCCGCAACCGGCGTGCAACCCGTGGCGCCATAAAAAAGGAAGGCAAAGGCCGTGACAAAAATGCCGAGGAACAACGCCAGATAAATCAACACCGTGGTCGGCCCCTGCACCGCAAGCAAACGGTCGAGTTGCTCGTAGTTGCGCGCACGCAAGGCCACCGCCTTGAACAGCGCGTGGCACAGGCGACTGACGATGAGCGCGATCTTCTGGTTGCTCGGACGAGGAACGAGCATCACGCCCGCGGCGGCCATGATCGCGGCCCAAAGGAGCAAGAGGCCGACCAACACCGCCAGAGTGCGGAGAACAACCGGGAACCAATCCGGCGCGGCGGTGGCGAGCAGATCGGTCATGGTCAGTGTTTCACCACGGCGACGGATGCCGTTTGTCCGATGCGCAGGGGCACGGGAGGTTGGCCGGTGAGATGGACGCGCACCGGGAAGCGGTTGGGCAGGCGCACCCAGTCGATGGTCTGCGGCACATCTGGCAGCATCTGGCTGCCCACCGTGCTGCCGTCCTGCACGAAAATGCCCCATGCCGTGCTCACCACCTCGCCGTCGAAAGGTTGTCCGGCATGGCCCATCAAGGTGATGCGCACCTGGTCGCCGGGCTGCACGTGGGAAATCTGCGTTTCTTTGAAGTAGGCTGCCACCCAGAAGGTCGAGGTGTCGACCAAGGCGAGGAGTTGCTGCCCCGCCGCGACGTAGGTGCCGGGACTGGTGTTCACATTGGTAAGGTATCCGTCGACCGGCGAGACCACCGTGGTGAACTCGAGGTTGAGCTGCGCGTTTTCCACCGCAGCCTGTGCTGCTTCCACGTCGGCTTTGGCCGCCTCGAAGGCCTGCACTTGATCGTCGTATTGCTCTTGGCTGATGACATTTTTGGCCAGGAGGTCGACGGCACGTTTGGCATTGGCTTCGAGATCGATGAGCTTGGCTTGGGTCTGGGCGAGTTGGCCCTTGGCCTGATCGAGCGCGGCGCGGAAAGTGCGCGGATCGATCTGGAAAAGCAGGTCGCCTTTTTTCACCGCTTGGTTGTCCTTCACCGGGATCTGCACGATGGGACCGGCCACGCGCGGGGCCACGCCGACCACATTGGCCCGCACGTAGGCATCGCGCGTCCACGGCTTGGTCAGATAGCGCGCATACATGAGCAGGGCGGCCATCAAGGCGAGCAGGACGACGCCGAGAGTGATGAAAATTTTCGGCTTCACGGGGCGAAGATCAAACCGAGCGTGCAACCGCAAAGCACAGCCAAGGCGATGAAAAAGAGCGGCAAGTTCCAAATGTAACGCGTCAAACGCATCTGCTCGAGGAGCCCGACGAGCAACCACGCGGCAAAAAATCCCAGCGCCCCGATGACCATGCCCCAAGGCAGCATGAAATCACCGATAACGATCTCGGGGACGCGTAACGAGAAGTCCATGCCGGGCGATTCTCCAATTTCCCACCCGCGAGGCAAGCCTGCCGCCGCGGCGCAGTAATAATGTAGAAGCGGCGTCCCCGCCGCTTAACCTCCACGACAAGCGGCGGGGACGCCGCTCCTACTTTTTCATCCCACGCTCGCCTCCGCGAGACGGGAAGGCCAACATCCCGGGTCGTGGAAACCGCCGCGCAGACCCCGCTTATCCGCCGCATCGGCTTGGCGCTCAATCCGGCAGCCGCGACGCTGGGCTTGCAGATGGCGCTCGCGGGGATGGCCGCCTTCTTTTTCGCCCAAGTCCTGCGGCTGCAATACCCGTCGTGGTCGGTCTTCACCGTCATCGTCCTCCTGCTGGCCCGTTATGTCGGCGCGGTGGAAGAAAAAGCGTTCCTGCGTCTGATCGGCACGATCCTCGGCGGCGTGCTCGGATACCTCGCCACCGGGGCGTGGCAACAGTCGCCGCTGCTTTATCTCACCACGACCTTCGTCGTCGTGACGGTCAGCGTGGCTTTTTTCGGCCAGTCGCGCGCGCCGTATGCCTTTTTCCTCACCGGACTGACGTTCATCGTTATCGCGTCCAACAGCATGGGCCACCCGGAGATGTCGTGGGCCTATGCCCTCGCCCGCATCGAGGAAGTGCTGCTCGGTATCGTGGTCAGCATGGTGGTGCAGACCACCGTTTTTCCCAGCTACGCCAACCGGGATTTCCGGCGCGTCTTGGGCACGGCATTGGACGAACTGTCGGCCGCCACTCCCCGGGCCGCGGCGCGGTTCGGCGGGGAACACAGCGGATTGGCCGCCGCCCTGCGCGATTTTCCCCGACTGGCTTCGCAAATGCGCACCTTGCTGCGCTTCGGGGCGCGGGAGAGCGCCAGCTTCCGCCACCAAATCGGGCGGCATGGGCGGACGGTTGATCTTTTTGCCCGGGCCGCCAGCATTCTGCGTTCCGTCGAACCGCTGCGGCCCGCGCCGGAACCCTACCGCTCTCGACTGGGCGCCGATGTCGATCGTGTCGGAGCGCTGTTGTCCGCCGGATGGGAGGAATTGCGTCAGGCCGGAAAGCTCGGCGGGGAAAGCAAAGCGGAACTCGACAGGGTTGCCCGGCGCATCGGCGACGCCGTTGTCGAACTGCGCACGGATCCCCGAGTGCGGCAACTCGGGGCGGCGGAAATGGTCGATGTTTCCGGACTGCTGCTCGCGTTGCAGGAGTTGCGTCAGACCCTGCTCGACCTCGATGCGCTTTGGCAGGCGGACGACTTCAAAGCTCCGCGCGAAGAGCAACTCGCCCTGGCCCCGCCGCGGCCCGACGGTTTCTGGCTGCGCCACGGCATCCGCGCCGGATTGGCCACGGTCACCGCGTTGGTCATCGAAAACTGGCTCTCCCCTCCGGGCGGAGCGTTCATGGTCCTCTGCGCCTTCAACTTTGCCGCGCTCAACGCGCTGAGCCCCGAAGGCTCCGGCGACCGCGGCACTTTCGATTACATCGTTCTTTTTACCATCGTCATGGCCGCGGGGACTGTCGCACTCATTGCCGGCACGCCGCTCCTGGCCAGCTACGCGGTCTTCAACATCTTCATTGCCACGTGGCTGTTTCTTTTCGGCTACTGGGCTCATGATCGCAATGGCATCACCGTTCCGCTGCAGGTGTCCTTCCTCGTGCTGGTGTCCATCATCGGCTTGAACGCCCAGGAGCCCGTTCCTTTCCAGAAAATCACCGGAACATTCTTCGGTCTGGTCAACGGCTTCCTCATCGCGTCCGTCTACCAGCGCCTCCTCTGGCCCGTGCTCCCGCAAAGGCAACTGCAACGCAGCGTTGCCAGCTATCTGCGCACCGTGGCCGACTGCCTGCCCGGCGGATTCGCCCAACTCCCCGTCTGGCAACGCACCAAACTCGCCCTCACCCCCTCGCAGGGCCGCATCTACCTCAAAGCCATGGCCGGCCCGAGCTGTCCCGCGGAGGAACGTCGGCGACTCGAAGAATATCTCCTCACCCTGCAGCAACTGGTCGGCGAAGTCTCCCTCTCCGCCGGGCGCCTCCTGCCCGCCTGCCCGCCAGCCCTGGATGAGGAAATCAGTCCGCCGGTTGAAGCCCTGCGCAGCATGATGAAATCCGGCCTCCACGAACTGGCCGACGCCTTCGCCGCCGCCCGGCCGCCCGACGATCACACAGAGGAAATCGCCTCTGCCCTCGCCTCTTGGGATCAGACCATCGTCCTCATCCGCCAACGCCTCCGCGAGCAAGAAACCGACCCCGCCACCGGCATCCGCATCATGGGCACCGCCTCCCGCTACCGCACCGCCCTCGTTCTCCTCTCGAGAGCTTTCGAGGAAGCGCGGCAACTGCATCTCTCCGACTACCTCGGCGACGTGGCGCTTTGAAGAGAACGACGGCTTGTCTTGTCGACGCGGAAAGTGTTCAACAGCGCGTTCCCATCGGATGACTTACGACTTCACCCTGCGCACGGTCGGTCTGGCTGTCGGCCTCGGGCTTGTCTTGACCCATGCTGCCGCCCTGATTGCTCCCGCGCGCATCATGGAATGGCTGCGGGCCTTCCCGCGGTCCAAGCCGGCCGGCGTGGCGCTCTGCACGGTGGCCGCCCTCTGGGCTTTCTACTTGGCCGCGACGATGGACCTCGGCGAGTTTTCGCCCAACCGCACCCTGATCTGCGGCGTGGTCATAGCCGGAGCAGTGATGGTCCCGCTTTTTGCCGACGAGTTTCTCTCGGTGCGCGCCCTCGGCATCCTTGCCTTGCTCGCCGCGGAACCGCTGCTCGGTGCGGCCTTCCTCCGCCCCGAGCAATCGCGCCTCTTCTTGGTTGTGCTGGCCTACCTGTGGGCCACAGCCGGACTTTTCATGGTCGGCGCGCCCTACCTGCTGCGCGATTTGATCGGATGGGTGACGGGCAAGTCTTGGCGTTACCATGCGGTGGCTTGGTCCGGCATCGCCTACGGCGCCCTGCTCATCGCCGTCTCGCTGCTTTTCTTCAAGTCCTGACCCCGCCAGAATCCGCCCGATGTTCCAGATCATCTTCAACGACTTGAGCGCGGCCGAAATGGCGGCCTTGCCCAAGCTGCTGCAACTCGAAATCCTCGGGGAATTCCAGGTGCTGCCCGACGATCTGGAAAATCTCGACCCCAAGCGTTTCGGCAAAGTGTCGCGCGACGGACGCACCCTCTACCGCTACCGCGCGGGCGATTATCGCATCTACTTCGAACCACACGACCACGGCTTGCTTATCCGTCGCGTGCTGAGCAAGAACACCATCCGCGATTTCCTCTTCCGCACCAGCCTGCCCATGGCCGAGGACGAACAACTCGCCGGCAACCACAAATTCTGGGAACTCATCGAGCAGGACGGCAAGAAGGCATAGTCCTTTCCCGCTTGCCCTTTCCTCCCCGCAAGAAAAACTCACCCCCACTGCCCATGAACGATCAACATAAACTGACCAATCCGTTCTACGTCCTCCTCAGTCTCCCCTCCACCGCGATGGGCTTTGCCCTCTGCGTGCAGATTTCCGCACTGAGCTGGATCCTCAGCACCAAATACAACCTTTCCATCGAGCACGTCGGCCTGGTCTGGCTGGCCGGACCGCTCGCCGGTTTGCTCGCGCAGCCCATCGTCGGACTGATCAGCGACAAAGTCTGGTTCTGGGGCGGACGCCGCCGTCCCTTCATCCTCATCGGCGGCGTCACGGCGTCGCTCATGCTGCTCGCCCTGCCCTTCCTTGGCGAACTGAGCGAATTGTCCGGCATCCAGATTCTTTGGACCGCGGTCATCGTTGCGCTGACCCTCGACTTGGCCATCAACGTCGGTTTCAACCCGACCCGCTCGATCATCGCCGACCTCACGCCCGAAGGCGAAGCGCGCACCAAGGGCTTCACCTGGATGCAAACCATCTCCGGCATGTTCGGCGTGTTGGCCTACGTCATCGGCGCGGTCTTCGGAAATTATGCCCTCATCTACTTCGGCGTCGGGCTGGTTCTTTTATTCAACGTCATTCCCGCCTTCCTGCTCAAAGAACCCCGCGACCTCGGTCCGGTAGCGGCGCATGACGCGCCCGAGGAACCCGCGGCCGGACACGGCAAGACGAATCTGCCGCGCCTCCTCCACATCTACCTCGCGCACGCTTTCACCTGGCTCGGCGTGCAAACCATGTTCGTCTTCATGTTCGCCTACCTGCAATACGCCCTCTTCCCCGGCGTGGCGGACCTCGACGAGGCGCAGAAAAACAACCTCGGACAGGTCATCGCCATATCTTTCCTCATCATGAACATCGTGGGCTTCGTGCTGCCCGTTGCCGTCCTGCAACCGGTGGCCAAAAAAATCGGTCTGGTCCGCACGCATACGCTCTGCATTTTCATCATGGCCGCAGGCTATGCCGGGATCATCTTCTTCGGCCAAACGGCTCCCGCCATTTACACCCTCATGGCCGTGGTCGGCATCGGTTGGGCCGCGGTGGTCAGCCTGCCGTTCGCCATCATGAGCGACAGCGTGGACAAAGCCCGCATGGGAACCTTCATGGGCATATTCAACCTCTCGGTTGTTATTCCCCAGATCATCGTGAGTGTGGCCATCGGCAAGATGATCGGCGGCGCCGCTGATAAAACGATCACCTTCATCGTCTGCGCCGTCGCTCTCGCCATCTCCGCCGTTCTCTGGGCGCTGCTCAAAGAGGACAAAACCGAGCCCGGCGAGATCGCCATGGGCGGCGGGGGGCACTGACGGGATTCCCTTTGAATCCATTTGACCCGCGCTCCTCTCGCGCGTAATCATTTCCTTTCAACCAAGCAGCCATAGCTCAATTGGATAGAGCATCTGACTACGGAT
>CAYQMP010000059.1:0-8135 GCA_964418615.1 uncultured Chthoniobacter sp.
CTTTTTCCGCGGTGACGAAATCGACGAGGAGTCCGTCGAGCTTTTTGACCTTGAGGCGCTTTTCACCCGGCAACGAGGCGCGGATCAATTCGAGCCGCTCCTCGATGGGAAACAGCGGCCCTTTCCCCTCACTCGGCGCGGCAGCGACAATTACCTCGTCAAACAAACGCAATGCGCGCTCGATCACATCGACGTGTCCGAGGGTCAGAGGATCGAAACTGCCGGGATAGATGGCTCGCGTCATGGCGGGATCTTTTCGCAGATGCCGCGGGTTTGTCAAAACGCCGCATGGCTTCGCTTCAACAGCAGAATTGGCAAGGCCGCTCTGTTCGTCTCAGCGTGAAAACCTCCCACCCACTTGGACTCCACACCTGAGGACTCCAAACTACCGAAAAGTAAAACCACTCTTGTTGTACCACGCGACAACGCCCCCGGTTGCCGGACGCGGCATTATTCCTCTCCGCCCGGTGGACGGTCGAAGGCGGCGTTTTCGAAACGCGTGTATTCCTTGATGAAGGTGAGCGGGATCTCGCCGATCGGGCCGTTGCGCTGTTTGGCAATGATCAATTCGGCTTTGCCCGCGAGGTCGGACTTGGCGTCTTCGTCTTCCTCGTAGACTTCGGGCCGGACGAGGAGCGCGACCAAATCCGCATCCTGCTCGAGCGATCCCGACTCGCGCAGGTCGGACATGCGGGGCTTGCCCCCGCCACGCTGCTCGGGTTGGCGGTTGAGCTGGGCCAGGACGATAATCGGGATTTCCAGTTCCTTGGCCAGCGCCTTGATGCCGGAGGAAATTTCGGAAATTTCGATCTGGCGGTTTTCCTGCCCGCGCCGCGAAGTCGAGCGGCAGAGTTGGAGGTAATCGATGGCGATGAGTTCGATGCGGTGGCGGTCGCGCATGCGACGGGCCTTGGCGCGAAGCTCGAGGATGGTCAGGCCGGGGGTGTCGTCGATGAAGATTTGGCTCTCGCTCAGGGCGGCGGCCGCGTCGTTGAGTTTTCCGTGCTCGGCCCGGGCCAGCATGCCGGAGCGGATTTTCTTCATGTTGACCCGCGCACGGGAGCAGAGCATGCGCTGCACGAGTTGCTGGGTGCTCATTTCCAGACTGAACACACCGACCGGCTTGGGCTCGTCGAGGTTGAGGGCGACGTGCTCGACGATGTTCATGGCCAGCGCGGTTTTGCCCATGGAGGGACGCGCCGCGACGATGATCATTTCGCCGGGATGCAGTCCGTCGGTCATCTGGTCGAAGACGTTGAAGCCCGTGGCCAAGCCGCTGATGCGCCCGCGCTGCTGATACATCTTCTCGATGTTTTCCAACGCGGTGAAGACCTCGTCGCGCATGTCGGGGGCGGTCTTGCGGAAACGCGTCTCGCCGATGGTGAAAATCTCGCGCTCGACGTCGTCGAGCAATTGCGGGACGTCGCCCTGCTCCTCGTAGCAGCGGGCGGCGGAACCCGTGCAGGCCGTGATCATGCGGCGGAGGAGCGACTTTTCGAGGACGATGTCGAGATAATGCGGGGCATTGGCCGCGGTGGGGACGAAACCGAACAACTCGGTGACCGCACCCGGTCCTCCCACGGAATCGAGAAGATTCAGGTCGCGCAGGCGGTTGGTCAGGGTGATGACGTCGATCTGCGTGTTGGCCGACCACATTTCGACCAAGATGCGGTAGATGGTGCCGTGCGCCGGGGAGTAGAAGGCCTCCTCGGTCAGCTGCTCGGCGCAATCGTTGAGCACCTCGCGCGGGGCGAGGAGGATGGAACCGAGCAGGCCTTTCTCGGCTTCGACGTTCTGCGGGAGTGGACGGTGCGCATCGTTGGCGGGCGCCGGTTTGGGTGCGCCGTTGCGGCGGGGAGTATTGGTGCGGCGCGCGGGAGCGCCCGTGAGATCAACCGGAGGCGTCATCGGAAGATGCATAGTGCGCCCGCCGCACGGGTGCGGTCAAACGCGGACGGACGCCGTGACGCGAAATAAAAAGGCCGCCCCGATGGGCGGCCCCGCGAATAACTTGTGAACAAGGCAGGCCGCCTATTCCGCAACCTCTTTTTTCGCCGCACGGCGGGCACGAGGCTTGGCCTCGCCTTCCGCGTCTTCCACTTCGGAAGCAGGCTGAGGATTGCTCGAGTTGACCGTGAGCTTGAGCGCGGCGTGGACCTCGGGATGAAGACGCACATCGACGGTGAAATCGCCGGTTTCTTTGATCGGACGCTCGAGCACGATGGCATGGCGGTCGATCTCCGTGCCGCTCTCCGCTTTGACGCGATCGGCGATGTCTTTGGCCGTGATGGCACCGAAGGCCTTGCCGCTTTCGCCCGTTTCGAGAACGAAGGACAACTTGAGTTTGCCCAAACGCTTGGCGGCGTCGTTGGCTTCGTTGAGTTCCTTGGCCTCACGCTCGGCGCGGCGGGCCTTGAGGGTGTTGGTCATGCGCAACGTGGCCGGCGTTACTTCGTGGGCCATGCCGCGGGGAATGAGAAAGTTGCGGGCGTAACCGCGGCGGACTTTGACCACATCGGCCTCGGCTCCGAGGTTCGGGATATGGGCGGTCAGGATGACTTCGGTTTGGGACATAGGACGATTTGAGACGAATGGAAATGATGGAACAGAAGGCAAAGGGGTGTCAATCCCCATCAATCGTCAGCCACCCGCACCGGCGTGAACAACTCCTTCTGCAGCCGGGCGGTCAGGTCGCCGGACCGGTCGAGGGGGGCGAGCGGACCGCACTGGTCCAACCAGACCAACCGCAAATCCGGACGCCCCACCACTCCGTCGGGGGGATCCGCGGCGTGCTGCCCGGGCCACCACACAGTCAACGGGACACAGACTTCCTCCAGCCTCGGCATCGGCACCGTTTGGAACCGCCCGGAAAGAATCCGCAGCACTGCCCAAGCCGCGCCGTATTGGCGGGCGAACGACGCGAAGACCGAGACGGCCTCGGACAAATCGAGCGGCGCCCCCGCACTCCGCCGCCCGGCCAACCAGTGCTCCAGCCTTTCCGGCGGAGCAAGGTAGCGGCCGTAGAGCCAGCGGCGCCCCGAAGCGGTCCAGGCAGCCGCCTGCGCCGCCCGCGGCGCCCGCTCCGCCAACCAGCCTTGCGTGCCAGCGGGGTGGAAGAGAATGAGCCGAGCGGCAAATTCCGGATGCAATGCCGCCGCCAGACAGGCCAAGGCCGCTCCCAAGCCGGAGGCCACCACGACGGGACGCCGTCCGCCGCAGGTCGCCCGGCAGAATTCATGAAGGCTTTGCGCGTAATCCTCGGCCCGCAGCAAACGATCGGGACGCTCGCTCTCGCCGAAGCCGATCCAATCGGGCGCCAGCACGCGGTGCGTCGCCGAGAAAGCCGGGTAAATTTTCGACCACTCGTAGGACGCCGCACCGGGGAAAAGATCATGGAGAAAAACCACCGGGTCACCCTCGCCGCTGGCATGGTAAACGATCTGCCCCCGCGTTGTTCGTTGCACGCGGCGGGCAAAGACCGCGGGCGAAATGATGTCCGGCAACGAAGGCTGCGGCACCGGCCGCGCGCGCAGACGCAGGGCCACCACCGCGGCGCCGAGCAAGCCCGCGCCCAAACCCATGCCCAAACCTTTTTTCCAGAAAGCCGCCATGTCGGAGGTTGAACCTAGCCGCTGCCGGCACTTTGACAATGCGCCGGCCATTGAAGCACCATGGTGGCGATCCCATGCCCAAGCGCTACCGCCCGAATGTCGCTGCCATCATCCAGCGGTCCGACGGCCATGTGCTCATCGGCCAGCGCTCGGACTACCCGGAAAGCTGGCAATTCCCGCAGGGCGGCATCGATGCCGGGGAAAGTCCGGAGGAAGCCCTGCGCCGCGAAGTCCTGGAGGAAGTCGGCCTGCCGGACGCATGCTACGACGTGCGGCAAAGCCGCGGCCCCTATCGCTACGACTTTCCGGCCGGCCCGGACCACCGGGGTTACTGTGGGCAGGAGCAAATCTATTTCCTGTGCGTGGTGAGAGGACACGACACGCCGGAATGCGACCTGCGGCAGACATGCGGGGAATTCGCCGCTTTGCGGTGGGTTGCCATCAGCGATTTTCCCCTCGCCGCAGTGCCCCCGATGAAGCGCGAGGTTTACCGCGCCGTTCTACGCGACTTTTTCGGGCAAGCTGATCATCGTCGCGGGGCGCCGACGGTAGGCTGAAGCCTCTAACGATCCCGCAAGGGCTGCCGCCAGGTGGATCGCGATGTCCCCATCGCGATTACTCGCTTGAAACATCGCGCCGGGACGGCGCGATCCACCCAGCCAAACCTGCGGCGGAATCTATCGGACTTCATACGCCAGCCTGCGGCTGGCTCCTGAGGTAGGATTGATCGCACGCGGCGATCTTTCCATTTATGCCGCCTGCGGCGGACTACATCGGAATTCATACGCCAGCCTGCGGCTGGCTCCTGAGGTAGGATTCGAACCTACGACCAATCGGTTAACAGCCGACCGCTCTACCACTGAGCTACTCAGGACTTGGGCCGATCGCGGAGGGTCAAAAAACCAGCACCATCATCTCCTGTCAAGAAACATGAGGTCGTCCGGACCGCCGCGGACGAAGAGAAAAGGCCTCCACAAGGATGCCGCCACCGGCGCATTGGGTTTTGACCTGATCCTCACGTTTCGTTAAACCGCCAGCGATGGCGGCGGAGAGCAGTCAAGAAACAATTTTCCAAGGCCTCGGTGTGTCTTCCGGGATCGCCGAGGGCGAGGTCGTGGTGCACTGGCAGGACGACGAGGAAGTTCCGCTGCGCAACATCACGGCGGAGGACATTCCCGGCGAAATCGCCCGCTTCGAGGCCGCCCTCATCGCCACCCGGCAGGAACTCCTCGACATCCAACAGAAAATCGCCACCGCCATCGGGGCGAAGGACGCGAGCATCTTCGACGCCCACTTGCTCGTTGTCGAGGACCGCACCCTGATCGACGAAGCCCTGCGCGGCCTGGAGCGAGACCTGCACAACATCGAGTTCGTCTTCCACCAAGTCGCCGAGAAATATTGCCGCACCCTCGCGGCGATCGACGACCCTTACTTGCAGGAGCGCGTGGTCGACATCGAAGACGTCACCCGCCGCGTCATCCGCCACCTGCTCGGCAAGTCCCGCGAGGAACTGCACAAACTCGACCGCCCGCACATCATCGTGGCGCGGAACCTCACGCCGTCCGATACCGCGCTGATCAATCGCGACCTCGTCCGCGGCTTTGTCACCGAGCAGGGCAGCCGCACCTCGCACAGCGCCATCATGGCGCGCTCGCTCGGCATCCCGGCCATCGTCGCCCTGCCCGGCATCTGCGGCGACCTGACCACCGGAGACCACGTCTTGCTCGACGGCTACAGCGGCCGGCTCGTCGCCAACCCCACCGAGCAAACCCGCTACGAATACGGCCAGATCGAAAGCCGCAAGGTCGAGGTCGAGCACCAACTTGAGGCCATCCGCGAGACGCCTTCCGACACGCGGGACGGCAAACACATCGTCCTCTCGGCCAACATCGAACTGCCCTCCGAACTCGACGCCGTGGCCCGCTCCGGCGCGGAAGGCGTCGGCCTCTTCCGCACAGAATTCCTTTTCCTCAACCGCCCGCACCCGCCGTCCGAGGACGAACAATACGAGGCCTACAAACTCGTGGCCGAGAAATGCTCCCCGCACGGCGCCATCATCCGCACCCTCGACGTGGGCGGCGACAAGCTCATGCATCTTTCCGAGCAGACCGACGAAGACAACCCCTTCCTCGGCTGCCGCGCCATCCGCCTCTGCCTGGCGCAGCCCGAACTTTTCAAACCCCAGCTCCGCGCCATCCTCCGGGCCGGCGCGCACGGCCATGTCCGCCTCATGTATCCCATGATCGGACAAATCGACGAAATCCGCCGCGCCAACGCCCTGCTCGAGGAATGCAAACGCGAACTGGCCGAACGTCAGGTCCCCTACTGCCACGATATCGAAGTCGGCAGCATGATCGAACTCCCCGCCGCCGTGCTCATCGCCGACCAGTTGGCCAAGGAAGTGAAATTCCTCAGCGTCGGCACCAACGACCTCGTGCAATACACCATGGCCGTCGACCGCGGCAACGAGCGCATTGCGCACCTTTACCAGCCCACCCACCCCGCCGTCCTGCGCCTCCTCGCCATGGCCTCCCAAGCCGCGCACGACAACGGCATCTGGATCGGTGTCTGCGGCGAGATGGCGTCGGAAATCCACCTCACCCCGCTGCTTCTCGGCCTTGGCATCGACGAATTGAGCGTGGTCACCGCCGCCGTCCCGCGCATCAAAAAAGCCGTGCAATCCCTCGACGCCAAAGAATGCGGCGAAATGGCCTGCAAAGCCTCCGGCATGACCGACCCGCAGGCCATCGACGAATACTGCCGCAAATACGCCAGGAAGCATTACCCCGAGCTGTTCGACTGCTGACGCCCCGGCACCCGCTGAAATCTTAAATTTCAAATCCTCCGCCCTTGCGCCTCACCGACATCCGCACCGCGCTCGATGAGTTGCAAATGCGTCCGACCAAAAGCCTCGGACAAAATTTCCTCCACGACCAAAACTTGGCCCGCGCCATCGCCGCAGCCGCCGTGCCGGACCGCGCGCCGTTCGCCGTCGAGATCGGCCCCGGCCTCGGCTCGCTCACCGCACCGCTCCTCGAACGTTGCGACCGCCTGCTTCTCATCGAGAAGGACGCACGCCTCGCGGAATGGTTGCGCAAAAAGCTTCCCGCCGACCGCGTGGAGATCGTCTGCACCGATGCCATCGACTTCGATTGGCGTCCGCTGCTCAAGCACGGTCCCTTTCCTCTGGCCGGAAACCTGCCCTATTACGCCACATCGCCCATTCTGCGCAACTGGCTCACGCCTTGCTCGCCGGTCAGCCGCGCCGTCTTCGCCGTGCAGGACGAATTCGCCGCCCGCCTCGCCGCCGGACCGGACAGCCCCGACTACAGCGCGCTGACCGTCCGCACGCAGCGGCTGTGGACCGTCCACCGCGAACGCCCCCTTCCGCCGTCCGTCTTCTTCCCCGAGCCCGGCGTCGACTCCGCCGTGGTGCTGCTCAAACGCCGCACCCCGCGCGAATTCCCGCCCGTCCGCGCCGCATTTTTCGACGACCTCGTCCAACGCGGTTTCAGCCAACGCCGCAAGCAGTTGAAGTCCTTGCTCAAAGCCGACGCCACAACGTGGGCCTCATGGTGCGAGAAAAAAAACCTTCCGCCCACCTGCCGCGCCGAGAACCTCTCCGTGCCGCAATGGATTGACCTCGCCCGCACCCTCGATCCCGCCGCGGCCACACCGGCACAACATGACGGCGAGCAATTCGACGTCGTCGACGAGAACGACAACGTGATCGCCACCCGCCCCCGCACCGAAGTGCACGAAAAGAATCTCCTCCACCGCGCCGTGCACATCCTCGTCTTCAACAAAGACGGCGAACTTCTCCTGCAAAAGCGCAGTGCGTGGAAAGACCGCGAGCCCTCCAAATGGGACTCCAGCGCCGCCGGACATTTAGAGCCCGCCGAAACCTACGAAGCCGGCGCCATCCGCGAAACCGAAGAAGAACTCGGCATCCGGCCGCAGCTCACGCCGCTCGGCAAAATCCGCGCCTGCTCCAACACCGGCCAAGAGTTCGTCGAAGTGTTCACCTCCGAGCACAACGGTCCCTTCATCCTGCCACCGTCGGAAATCGAAGACGCCCTCTTCCTCCCCCTCGAAGAAATCCAACCCTGGATCACCGCCCGCCCCCAAGACTTCGCCCCCGGTTTCTGGGAAGTCTGGAAACTCCTCCAGTCCCGATAGCATCTCGCGCCGCCACCGGCCAAGTTTCATTCTCGCGTCGCCACCAGCCTTCGAGGGCGTCGCCACCGGCCTTGTGCCGGTGGAACGCAACGGGCCAGAGAGCCGGTTGCGGTTGGCCCTTGGCGCGAAGAGCCTTCGCGCCAAAACCCGTTGCGTCGAAACGTCCCGGTAGGGCCGGCTGGCCTCAGCCGGCCGCAGCCATCACTTCAGTTTGAGCTCTCGCCCGAATCCGCCAACTGCAGCACGCGCTCCCATACCGCATACAGCCTCACAATGTCCTTCTCCCGCAGCGGCGTCGATCAAAGCCACCGCCAAGTCATCAGCGATTCCATAAATGACAAAGTC
>CAYQMP010000060.1:0-8045 GCA_964418615.1 uncultured Chthoniobacter sp.
ATTCAAAAACAGCACCGATGGCAGCGTGCAGACCGCGCTCGATGCGCTGCTCTCCGCGCGCTCGCCGCACAGTTTCCTCGGCATCGACCAAGACGGCTGCACGTCCGTGGTCAACACCGAGGGAAATGCCGATACCCATATCGTCCTGCGCGGCGGCCGCGAGGGTGGCAACTACAAGTCCCGCCACACGGCCGACACCGAACGCCGCTTGCGCGAGGCCGGACTGCAACCCGGCTTCATGGTCGATTGCAGCCACGCCAACTCTGCCAAGAACCCCCGCCGCCAAGCCATTGTCTGGCGCAATGTGCTGGCCCAGCGCCGCCGCGGACGCACGTCGCTCATCGGCGCGATGCTCGAAAGCTATCTCGAGGAAGGCAACCAACCGGTGAACAAGGACCGCAAGAAGTTGCGCTATGGCGTGTCGGTGACCGATGGCTGTATCGATTGGCCGACCACGGAAAAACTTTTGCGCTCCGCGGCGGAGAGCGAGGGCAAGATCCGCGGGAGTTTGCGCGTCGCCGTGAAATGAGCCCCCTCGACACGCCGGTGCGTGACGCAGTGTGGGCGGCTTTGGATTTCGAGAGCGCGGGGGCGGCCCCCGGCCGCAGCGACGAACCGGTGCAAGTCGGCATCGCCGTCTGGCGGGGAGGGGAGATGACGGACTTTTTCCGCAGCTATGTGCAATCGCCGGTGCGCATCACCCGCAGTGCGCGCGCCGTGCACGGGATCGGGGACGACCATATCCGCGATGCACCCCCGATGACCGCGCTCTGGCCCGAATTCAAATCGCGGCTTGCCGGTGCGGTGGTCGTGGCGCATGGAGCCGGGACGGAAAAGCGCTTTCTTCGTGCCTTTCCGCTCCACGGCTTCGGCCCGTGGCTCGACACGCTCGTCCTTTCGCGCGCCGTGTTGCCGGACTTGCCCACCCATGCTCTTGGCGACGTGGCCTCGGCGCTCGGGGTGGAGGATGAGATCCGCGCCTGCTGCAAGGATCTCGATTGGCACGATGCTTTATTCGATGCGGTCGCCTGTCTGGCCATCTTGCAGCGCGTCATCACGACTTGCGCCTCGCCGGATTTCACCGTCGGTCAATTGCTGTCCATGGACACCCAAGCCTACCATCGGCGCCGCGCCTTGCTGCAAACTGCCCGCTCGGCAGGATGGGCGACCTGAGATTTTTGTGCTTTGCCAGCAGGGCGCGGTAAGAAGTAGCCTCCCATCCGTTCCCCATGGACTCACATCTTTATCTCTCGCTCATTCCCGAAGCGCTCATTCTCTCGCAGCTTCCGCCGGACAAATTCGGCGCCTACATGGCCACCGGTTCCAAGCGGCAGATCGAAGGACCGGCCGTGTTTTTCGAAGTCGACCAGAGCGCCGATCTTTCCGGTTTCCGTATGGACGAGGCCCGCGCCCGCTGCAAAGCCCACCGTGATGGTTCGCCGCGCCGCTCGGTTTACATGGCGGTCTTCAATGTTCTCCCGCGCGTTCCGCTGGAAGCTCTGCGCAAAGTCTACCTCACCACGCCTTCGGGCCTGACTCTCGGACTGGACCCTGCGGCGTGGGCTGGCGACGGCCACGAGAGATTTTTTCTCTATCAGGAACTTGGTCCCGTCTACCCGCGCGTGGCCAGCCGCCTCGGGCCGCAAGCGTTTTGCGATCTGGTCACCGCTCCGGAAAAGCTCGTCACGCTTCCGCGCCTCGCTTTCATCGATCTCAAACTCGGGAGGCTCGCCTCCGACACCGACATCCAACTGGACGGCCACGTGCCCTACCAAAACGTCGAGCACCTCCGCGAATGCCTGCGTTCGCTGCGCGACAATCCCGAGCGCATGACCAAGATCGTTTACCGCGGCATGCGTCCGGACATTCTTTTCTCGATGGTGCGCAGCGGCCTTTTCGTCGGCGACACCTCCGGTTTCCGCTTCTTCCCCATGCCTTCCGAGGAGACGCTCGAGAGCGAGCACACGCTCTGGTGGCACTCGGCGCAGGCCGTGAAGGGATACTGAACCGCGGTCCCGCATTTTTTACACCATGGAAAACCTCCACTTCCTCGTCCCCCTGTTTGGCTTGGCCGGTTTGGCCGTTGCTTTCATCACCTACCGCCGCATCGTCATCGAACCCGGCGGCGAAGGCCGTGTGGCCGAAATTGCCGGACAAATCCACACCGGCGCGATGGTCTTCATGCGCCGCGAGCTTTTTCTCATCGGCGCCTTTGCCATCGTCGTCGGCGGGCTGCTCAGCCTGAAAGACCCGTGGGAATCGCTGGCTTTCTTCCTCGGTGCGGCGGCGTCTTCGCTTGCCGGCTACATCGGCATGTATTCCGCCACGCACGTCAACGTGCGCACCGCCTTGGCCGCGCACAACAAAGGTGCGGGTGCGGCGCTGACCACCGCTTTCTTCGGCGGGTCCATCATGGGTCTGACCGTGGCCTCCATGGGGCTGCTCGGGGTGGGGTCGCTCTTCCTCTTCTTCGGTGAGTCGGAAAAGGACGTGCACATCATCCACGGCTTCGCCATGGGCGCTTCGCTTGTCGCCATTTTCTACCGCATCGGCGGCGGTATTTTCACCAAAGCGGCCGACGTCGGGGCCGACCTCGTCGGCAAAGTCGAGTCGGGCATCCCCGAGGACGACCCGCGCAATCCCGGGGTCATCGCCGACAATGTCGGCGACAACGTCGGCGACGTGGCCGGCATGGGCTCGGACCTTTTCGAGTCCTATTGCAACGCCATGATCGCCTCGATGGCCATCGCCGCCACGCTGACCATCGCGCAGTGGGAAGATCTCGCTGCGGCCCGCGGAAATCTGATGTTCCTGCCGCTCGCCTTGGCTTCGACCGGTCTGCTCTGCTCGCTGGCCGGCATCGGTCTGGTCAAACTGTCTTCCAACAGCCAACCGGCCCGTGCCTTGCGCACCGGAACGATCGGCGCGGCCGCTCTCTTCGTGCTGCTCGCCGGCGGTGTTATCAGCCAACTCGGCGTCGATCTCAAAGTCTGGCTCTGCGTCCTCATGGGTTCGATCGGCGGCATCGCCATCGGACTCTCCACCGAATTCTACACCGGCGGATCGCCCATGAAGTCCATCGCCAAGGCCGCGCTGACCGGCGTGGCCACGGTGATGATCCGCGGTTTGGCCGTGGGTATGTTCTCGGTGGTCATTCCGCTCGCCGTGGTTGCTTTCGTCATTCTCGGCGCCAGCCATTTTGCCGGGCTTTACGGCGTGGGTATCGCTGCGGTCGGCATGCTCGCGACCATCGGCATCACCATGAGCATCGACGCTTACGGTCCGATTGCCGACAACGCTGGCGGCATCGCCGAAATGGCCGGCATGGGCAAACAGACGCGCGCCATCACCGACAAGCTCGACGAAGTCGGCAACACCACGGCGGCCATCGGCAAAGGCTTCGCCATCGGCGCGGCTTCCTTCGCCGCTTTGGCCATCATTGCCGCTTTCATCAATGTGGTGAAAATCAACAACCCCGGCTTCCAGCTTCTCCTCTCCGACCCGCGCGTGCTCACCGGCATCTTCATCGGCGGGTTCATTCCGTTTTTGGTCAGTGCGCTCTCCATGACCGCAGTGGGCGAGGCGGCTCAGGAAATGATCGAGGAAATCCGCCGCCAGTTCCGCGAGATTCCCGGCCTCCTCGACGGCACCGGCAAGCCCGACCCCGCGTCCTGCGTGCGCATCGCCACCGATGCCGCGATCAAGCGCATGGTTCTCCCCGCCGCCGTGGCCATCGGATCACCGGCGGTGGTCGGCTTCGGACTCGGTGCGACCACGCTCGGTGGCATGCTGGTCGGAGCGCTCCTCAGCGCGGTTCTGCTCGCCCTCTTCAGCGCCAATTCCGGCGGCGCGTGGGACAACGCCAAGAAGTTCATCGAACACGGACATTACGGCGGCAAAAATTCCGATGCGCACAAAGCCTGCGTGGTCGGCGACACGGTGGGCGATCCGCTCAAGGACACCTCCGGCCCTTCGATGAACATCCTGATCAACGTCATGTCCATCGTGGCCCTGGTCATCGCGCCGCTGCTGAAGTAGCAGGGTGGATCGCGATGTCCTCATCGCGATTTTCCCGACAAATTATCGTGCCGGGACGGCACGATCCACCTCACCGCCGATGTAGCGGCGCCGGCCGTTACTCCCTCACAACTGGCAAGGCTTCAGCCCGTTCAGCGTGGTCTGCACCTCGCGCACCACTTTGCCCTCGAGGTCGCGGATCTCGAGCTTGATCGTCGGGTCCTCCGCGGCCCAATCGATGCCGATCCAACCGAAGTTCGGTTCATTGTAGACCTCATCGCCGGCCACGCGGAACCGATTGGGTTCGTCCGCCAGGCCCGTCTGGTTCAGTCCGCTCGAGGTGACGTCATAGATCGGATAGAACGGACCGCCGTCCGTCTCCGGCGGCAGCATGGAAATATCCGAGCTGTGACGGTCTCCGCTCAGGATGATCACATTGGTCGCGTTGTCGCGGATCAGATCGAGCAACCGCTTCCTCTCCTTGGGAAGGTTGCCCCACTTTTCCCAGCCATGATCCAGAGCCACCACTTGGATACTGCTGACCAGCAACCGCAGTTCCGCCGGTTTCTTCAATTGCTCTTCCAACCAAGCCCACTGCTCCTCGCCGAGCATCGTGCTGTCGCTATCCTCGTCCGGCAGGTAACGTCCGACGGTTTTTCCGCTCTCGGCACGGGCCGCCTTCAGCTCCTCTTTGCTCAATTTGCGGAGTGGCCCGCGGAACCACCGCGTGTCGAGCAGAATGACCTGCACCCGTTTGCCCTCCGGCCCGTAAATTTTCGCGTCGTAGACGCCGCCCTGCTTGCGCAGCGGTGAATCCGCCGGGGTGTCGAAGAATTCCATGAACGCGTCCTTGGCCGCCTGCTTACCCTCGAACTCCGCGCCTGCGTCGTTCTTCCCGTAATCGTGATCGTCCCAGGTCGCGATGATCGGGGTGCTCTTGCGCAGCGCGGCAAAGCCCGGGATGGCCGCGAGTTCCCGGTAGCTTTTGGCCAACTTCACCGGGTCCGCCGTGTCCGCGTAGACATTGTCTCCCGTGAAAATGAAAAGCTGCGGCTTCAGCTCGTTGATCGCCTCCCAGATCGGCTGCGGCCGGCTTTCGTTGGCGCAGGAACCGAACGCGATGCGGGAGAGGGCTTCTTCGGCCTTCGCTTGAACGGCGAATGCGATGATAGCGGCGATAATTAGGCGGTGAGCATGCATAACTTGCTCAAGCTACACGCGGCGGACTCCGGTCAAAGCGCAATCCGTCTCTCGGTGATTGCCAAACGAACTCCGGACGAGTAAGACACAACGATGGACGAGCAAGAATACGTAAAATCCGCCACCCGCGGTCTCATCATCGCGCATATCTGCCTCGGTCTGGCCGGAGGAGCTGCGCTGACCTTGTTCGGCTTGCTCGCCTACACGCAGGCATACCCGCTCGTCGTCTGGGTTCCGACCATCGCTTTGGGCATCGTCACGGTGGGAGCGCTCATCTTGTTGCAGATCGATGCCGTCGCCCGCAAAAAGCGCGGCGAATAGAGGCAGCGTCACCCGGCGGCTTTCGGACCGCGCCCGGCGTGCCTATAGTGCACCGAGAGACGTCCGCCCATGATCTCCCGCCGCAAGGAAAAATACCCGGTCAGTCCGTCGCTGCTGCAATACCTGCACCATTTCGGACGCCGCGCGGACATTCCGCTCGTCTACGACGACCTCCTGCGCTTCACCACCGCCATGCCCTACGAGAATCCGGCGGGCGAGGAAACACTCTGGCTCACCGTGGCCTACGCGCCCGAGGTCATGGCCGACCTCCAACCGAAACTCACCCGCCTCTACGCCATGCTCAAGATCGGCGGCGACCTGACCCGCACCGAGCACCTCGCGGTCGAGCGCGTCGACTTCGGCGACTTCGCCAACTCCCGACCGTTCCGCATCCGCATCATCAACCGCTTCAACGGCAACACGGACCACTACTACGTCAAATTCGCCGACGCCTCGCGCATTTACGGCTTGGAGCTCGAGCACCTTCTCTCGCCTTTCCGCATCAATTATTTCGTCCGCGAAAACACCCTCATCGAGGAACACATCGCCGGCATCCCCGGCAACGACTTCATCAAAAGCTACCTCGGACGCGACGACCTCAACCGCGTCCGTCTCGCCAAGGAATTCGTCAAATTCGCCGAGCGTTGCTACCTGCGTCTCCTCGGTGACATGCGCGCGGTGAACTACATCGTCGACATCACCCCCGACTTCGAGGAGGTGCAATACCGCGTCCGCCCGATCGACTTCGACCAGCAGTGCTACGAGAAGCGTCTCGAGGTCTACCGTCCGCACCTCTTCCCCGACAACAAGCCCGTCGAGGAACTCGTGCGAACGCATCTCAACGTCCCGACCATCGTGCAATACCGGCAGGAGGAGCGCTCCCAGACCGCCCGACGCATCCAGGCCGAGAGCCGCCGCTACAGCGCGCTTCTCTCGACCATGCGCAAGACCCCGATCGCGCCACCGGAGAACGTGGCCGCCCTGGCCCTGGAGCTGAACGACTACCACGAATGCCGGGATTTCACCGGGGCAACGAATATGGCCGATCTCATCATGCGCCATCTCCAGCGCTTGCTCACCGACGAGATTCACCAGTAAGCCCGCCGGCTCGGCTCAGCCGGTGAGGGCCTGCAGCGCGCCGTCGAACACCTCCGTATGCCGATCCACGTCGGCGGCCGTGTGGAAAGGCGAGAAAAGCGCCATGTTGTGGAAGGGCGTGAGCAGCACCCCGCGGTTGATCGCCCGGAGATGCATGAACGCGTCGAGGTCGTGATCCATCGCCGCGGCGGCCTGCGCGCCGTTCTTGGGAGGCGGGCAAAACCAATACTCCGCCCGGCAACCGAGACGCTGCACACTCCAAGGCAGACCGCGCTTTTCGTAAGCCCCGCGCACACCCTCGGTCCAGCTTGCGGCCAAGCGCGTGGTTGTTTCGAAATGCTCCGGCAAAAGCGCGTGGGTGAGGGTGGCACGGACCGCGGCCATGGACAGCGCATTGCCGGCCAGCGTGCCGCCGACACCGGAGACATCGATGCCTTCGTCGTTCTGCATCTCCTCGACCTTGGCTGCCACCTCCGCGCTCATGCCGTAGGCTGCCACCGGAATCCCTCCGCCGATTGTTTTGCCGATCACCAACATGTCCGGCTCGAGCTTCCACTCGCGCGTGCACCCGCCCGGACCGGCGCAAATGGTGTGCGTCTCGTCCGCAACGAGCAGCACTCCGTGACGGCGCGTGAGTTCGCGAACGCCCTTGTGGTAGCCGGGATCGGGCAAGACGATGCCGATATTGGTCAGTGCCGGTTCCATGAGGAAACACGCGATGTCGCCGGTGGCCAGCACGCGTTCGAGCGCGGCAAGGTCGTTGAAAGGAACCGTGCGCGTGGTCACCGCCGGATGGACTTGCGGACCGATGGCGCCGGGACGGCTGATCGTTTCGCCTTGGTCGTCGGCAATGACGAGCGTCTCGTCGACGGTGCCGTGGTAACACCAGTCGTGGACGAGAATTTTCGGCTTCCCCGTCAATGCGCGGGCAAAGCGCAAAACAAAACGGTTGGCGTCCGTCGCGCTCAGGGCAAATTGCCATTTGGGCAACCCGAAGCGCCGCGCCAGTTCCCCGGCCACCCATGCCGCGTCCTCGGTTGGCAGCATGGTGGTCGTCCCGCGCGCCATTTGCGCCGCGACCGCCGCATTAATCGCCGCATTGGCATGACCGGTCATCGCGCCGGTATCGCCGAGGCAGAGATCGACGTATTCGATCCCGTCTGCATCGGTGAACCGCGCACCCGCCGCCTTTTCCACCACCAAAGGGAAGGGGCCCGGCCAGCGCCGCATCCACGGCATAGGGACCCCGGCAATGAGCGACTTCGCGTCCGCCGACAGAGCCCGCGAGCGCGGGTGAAGCTTTTCGAAAAGCGCCGTCTCCTCGCGCAACAGCGCGGACACCCTCCCGCGATCGATATTGGCGGCTTGAGCCGACATGGAAAAAGTTGGCAGCGCGCACGGGATTCGAA
>CAYQMP010000061.1:0-7996 GCA_964418615.1 uncultured Chthoniobacter sp.
TTCGATGATTTGCGCAGATTTTGCGAACTGGCCGACCGGCCGCTGCCGATTTACGCCTCGCCGCACACCATGGCCGACCTGCGGCGGGCGTTCTACTACGCGTTCGACGGACAACACGCCTTCCGCAACTACGTCCGTCCCGAGCCCCACGAAGTGACCGAACCGTTCGCGTTGGGCAGCGTGGAAATCATCCCCGCCGAAGTGCCGCACGGCAAAATGCTCGTCTACGGCTACATTTTCGCGCGGGGCGGACGCAAACTGGCCGCCTATTTCAGCGACTGCCACCACGTCCCGCCCGCCGTCATCGAGCAAATCCTCGGCATTCCCGTGCTGATCATCGACGCCCTGCGCCACGAACCGCATCCGAGCCACCTCTCGCTGAACGAAGCTCTCGGCGTGGCCGCCGCCGCGTCGGCGCAGCGGGCCTACCTCACCCACATCGGACACGACCTCGGACACACGGAGACCGAAAAGCTGCTCCCTCCCCACGTCCGCCTCGCCCATGACGGCCTGCGCATCGAGATTTAGCCTCGTTCTCGTCGCCCTGCTGGTCGTCACGTCCCACGCAGAGCAGGCGCCGCGCCAGACCCGCGAAGCAAAGGCCACGCTGGTGCTCTACAATTCCCGCGACCCGCAATCGCGCGAACTGGCCGAATACTATGCCGGTCACCGCCGCATTCCCGAAGAGCAAGTGGTCGGCCTCGACTGTCCGCTCGAGGAGGAAATTTCCCGCCAGCAATACACCGACACGATCGAGAAACCGCTCCGTGCCCTCTTCGAACGCAAGGGCTGGTGGCAAGTCCGCACCGGCTTCGAATCCCAGCGCGATGTCTCGGGCAACAGCATCCGCTTCATCGCCGTGATGCGCGGCATCCCGCTGAAAATCAAAACCACCATCCAGCCTCCCTCCCCCGAGGCCACGCCGCCCCCGCGTCCGAACGCCAACGACCCCATCCTCCGTCACGACGAAGCCGCGGTGGATTCCGAGTTGGCCGTCCTCGGCGCCTTCAGCAACGAATACTTCGGCATCCTGCAAAATCCCTACTTCCGCCGCTTCACCCCCATCCTCGACTCCTCGGTCACGGGCGGACTTTTTCTTGTCTGCCGCCTGGACGCGCCGACGCCGGAAATCGTCCGCCGCATGATTGACGACAGCCTGCTGGCCGAGCGCATCGGTCTTTACGGCTGGGCCTACATCGACCGGCGAAGCATCCCGGAGAAAGGCTACCGCGAAGGCGACGACTGGCTGCAAAACGCCGCGGCGGAATGCTGGAACCAGGGCATTCCCGTCATCCTCGACAACATGCCGGCCACCTTTCCCGCGGGGTTCGCCATCACCGATGCGGCGCTTTACTATGGTTGGTATGACTGGCAAGCGGGCGGCGCCTTCGCCTCGCCCCGCTTCCAGCCCGGCGCGGTCGCGGTGCACATCCACTCGTTCAGCGCCCGCACTTTGCGCGATCCGAACGCCCACTGGGTCGGCCCCCTGCTCGCCCGCGGAGCGGCGGCCACCATGGGCAATGTCTACGAACCATACCTCGACCTGACCCCGCACCTCGACATTTTCAACGAGCGACTCCTGCAAGGGTTCACGTTCGCCGAGAGCGCTTACATGAGCCTCAAGGTCCTCTCTTGGATGGGAACGATCGTCGGCGACCCGCTCTACCGGCCGTTCGCCGGCGGCCAGTCGGGCGATTGGCGACGCGAGCCCGACCCCGCCAACGAGCCGTGGATCGCCCTGCAAAAGCAACTGCGCCAAGGCTCGCGCGCCGGCTTGACCCAAACGCTCTACCTCTCACGCCTGGCCCGCGAAAATCCCACCGGCCTGAACTACGAGGCCCTTGGCATGTTGCAGAGCTTCTACGGCGAACCCCGCGAGGCCCTCGCCTCGCTCGAGTCTGCCGGTTCCCTTTACAAAAACCCGGCCGAAGCTTTCCGCACCGTGATCGAACGCGTCCGCGTCCTGCAGGGACTCGGAGACAAACAGGCCGCCCTGAAACTCATCGATCGCACCTTGCAACGCACGCAACCGGCCGTGCGGGCCAAACTTCTCAACGACATCCGCAACGAAATTGCCCCGCCGCCACCACCGCCCGCTCCGGCCGGTTCGCCCAAGAAGCCATGAACGCAGTCCGCCGCGCCTACGAGCAAGCCCTCCGCGGCAGAACCGGGCACGTGGCCGAAACTGCACCATCCGCGGAGAGCGAGTTGGCGTGGCAGGCGCGGTGGTTCTCCGGCGCATGCGGACGAAAATTCACCACCGCGGCGGGCGAAGAAGTCGTCGTCGCCGACTTCGGACAATGGAACCGCGAGGCGGGTCCGGACTTCGCCCGCACCACGGTCAGGATCGACGGACAGGAACACCGAGGCGCGATCGAAGTCGATCTCGAGGCCTCCGGATGGGAGCAGCACCGGCATGCCGTCAACCCCGCCTACGAGGACGTGGTGCTCCATGTCATAGTTCACCGGCCGGCCAAGAAGCACTTCACCCGCACCGCCGCCAACCGTGAAGTGACGCAAATCTGCCTCGCCGACCACGCCGCCACCGATGCCGAGTGGGCGGGATTTGCCGCCGCAAGGCCCGGACGCTGTCTTGCCCCGCTGCGCGAGCTGTCCCCCGACCACATCGCCGATCTCCTCGCCGTGGCTGCGCGGCGCCGGCTCGAAGCCAAAGGCGCCGCGCTGCAAACCATGATTGCCGCGCGCGGCCCGGACGCCGCCCTGTTCGAGGCGGTGGCCATCGCTCTGGGCTACAAAAACAACAAACTCCCCTTCCAACTTCTCGCCCAACGCGTCCCCGTGAAAACCGCGGCCACCGCACGCGGCGAGGCCCTGCTTTTCGGGTTGGCCGGATTTCTCGAAAAGCCCGAACCACCGCCCGGAGCAGCCCGGTCCGAGGTGGCGGCGCTTTGGGCGACGTGGTGGAAACTCCGCGCCGGGCAGACCAACGCCATGCTTCCGCGCAACGCCTGGATGCTGACCGGACTCCGGCCCGCCAATCATCCGCTGCGACGCTTAGGGGCGCTGGCCGCCGTGGCCAGGCACTGGAAATCGGTCCGCGCGGCCTTGCAGTCGGGCGACCTGGACCGACTGCACGAAGTTCTCGCTCCCTTGGAGCATCCCTTTTGGTCCTTTCACACCACGTGGAACAGTCCGCGCCGCAAGACTCCGCTTGCCCTGATCGGACCGGACCGCATCCGTGAGGTCCATGCCAACATCGCGCTGCCGCTCGCCTTGGCCGGCGGAGGGAATCCCGACTGGCTTTCCCTTCCCGCCGGACCACCCAACACCTCGCTGCGCGTTGTTTCCGCGCGTCTTTTCGGCGGACCCCTCCCGCGCAGCCTTCCCAAACGTTTGTTTGTCCACCAAGGACTGCTGCAAATTTACGCCGACTTCTGCCTGCGCGATCACGGCGAGTGCACCCAATGCCGCTTTCCCACGCTCGTTGCCGGCTTGTCCGCTTGACCGCCACCGGCGGCAAAATATTCTCGGCCCATGAGCAGCCCTGTTCCTCCAACCGACCTGACCCAACGTCCTCCCCGCAGCACCCGCGCCCGCCTCGGCGGCTACGTTCTGCTCCCGCGCATCCTCGACAAGTGCCGTGCGGTCATCGCCGGAACCAACGGCGAGTTCAACTACGCCTGCCCGCTCGACATGGAATTCTTCGAGTTCACCTCGATCGATCCGGAAGCGCTGAAAAAGCAGGTCGAAGCCGGCCTCGGCGACACCGAACTCCTCGAATGGATCCGCCAAAATGCCGGCACCAAGCGCAGCCCGCACGAAATCCATCTCTGGTCCCGCTTCCAGGAAGACCGCGCCCCGTCGGGCGTGGAAATGCGCGAATACTTCAACCAGACGCACAAAGACATCGCCCCCGGCCGCGACGATATCTCCACGTGGTTCGATTGGCTCGACCTCGACGACTACGCATCCTACGGCGGGAAAGTCTGACCATGCCGCTCCGCCTCGGCGTCAACATCGACCACGCCGCCACCCTGCGTCAGGCGCGCTATGCGCGCGACCCGGAGAGCATCCTGGTCGAACCCGATCCGGTCGAAGCCGCTCTCATCGCCGAGAGGGCCGGAGCCGACGGCATCACCGCCCACCTCCGCGAGGACCGGCGCCACATCCAAGACCGCGATATCTTCCGGCTGAAGGAATCCCTCCAAACCAAGCTCAACCTCGAAATGGGCAACGCCCCGGAGATCGTAGCCATCGCGCTGAAGGTCAAACCCCACGATGCCTGCCTCGTTCCGGAAAACCGCCATGAAGTGACGACCGAAGGCGGTCTCGATTGCCTCACCCACCGCGAAGCTCTGGCTGCTACGATCGGCAAACTCCATGACATCGGCACGATGGTCAGCCTCTTCATCGACCCGGACCCCGACCAAATCCGCGCTGCCGCCCAACTCCAAGCCGAATACATCGAACTCCACACCGGCACCTTCGCCAACGCCACCGGCGACACCCGCGCACACGAACTACAGCGCCTGGTCGAAGGCGCGAAACAAGCGCACGACCTGGGCCTCCGTATCAACGCCGGCCACGGACTCAACTATCGCAACGTCCGCGAACTCTTCGTCGTCCCCAACCTCGAGGAGTTGAACATCGGCCACGCCATCATCTCCCGCGCCCTCCTGACGGGCCTTACCACCGCAGTAAAAGAGATGAAAGCCCTGTGCGCTGAATATCCCCTCTAGCGCCGCCAACCTTGCGTCCACCAAAGCCGGCAGGCACTATTTCTCCAACAGCGTGCCACCGCACGTCCTCCGGGGCGCCTCCCGCCTCCGCCCATGGCCAGCGTCACACTCCAAAATGTCACAAAGATCTACCGCGGACGCCGCGGAGAGGAGATTCCGGCCGTGCTCGACCTTTCTCTGGAAGTCCCCGACAAATCCTTCGTCGTCCTCCTTGGTCCGTCCGGTTGCGGCAAGACCAGCACGCTGCGCATGGTGGCCGGGCTCGAGAATTTGACCTCCGGGAAAATCCTCATCGGCGACAGCGACGTGAGCGACCTCCCGCCCGGTGACCGGGACGTCACCATGGTCTTCCAGAATTACGCCCTCTACCCGCACCTCAATGTGGCGGAAAACCTCGCCTTCGGCCTCCGCGTGCGCCGTCTCCCCGCCGACGACATCGCGCGCCGCGTCCGCGAAGCCGCCGCGATCCTCGGCATCGAAGACCTGCTCACCCGCATGCCGCGCGATCTTTCCGGCGGGCAGCAACAGCGGGTTGCAGTGGGACGCGCCATCGTGCGCCAACCCCGGGTTTTTCTCTTCGACGAACCGCTCTCCAACCTCGACGCCACCATGCGCGCCCAACTCCGCGCGGAGCTGATCAAGCTCCACCAGCGCTTGCAGGCGACCATGATTTATGTCACGCACGACCAGGCCGAGGCCATGACCATGGGCACGAGCATCGCGATCCTCCGCGACGGCACCCTCCAGCAATCCGGCCCACCGCTCGAACTCTACAGCCGGCCGGCCAACACCTACGTGGCCGGTTTTCTCGGTAGCCCTTCGATGAATTTCCTCCGCGGCACCCTCCATCTTCGCGACGGTTCGCGCCTCCTCTTCCGCGAGAGCGGCAGCGGCTCGGTCGAGATCGAACTCGCCCCGCGTGACAACGCCGGGGCCCTTGTGGAGAGGGATGTCCTGCTCGGGCTGCGACCCGAACACTTCCAACCACTTTTACCCGGCGAGACCCCTGATGCGGCCACTTTCCCCGCGCACCTCGACATCGTCGAACCGACCGGCGCCGAATCCATCTGCTACCTGCAAACCGGCGCCAACACCCTGATCTGCCGCAGCCGCCACATCGTCGATACCCGCGAGGCCGGACACCGCATGCTCTTCCGGGTCGATGCATCCAAATTGCTTTTCTTCGATCCTCTGACCGAGCAACGCATCGACTGACCATGTCCATCCTGCGCTCGCGCCAAGACATCGAACGCCACGAGGGCGAAACCCTTGCGTCCTTCGCCCAGAAGTCCTCTGCCTCGCGCGGGCGTCTCCACCCCCAGCCATCGCACCGCTGGCGCAGCGAATACCAGCGCGACGTGGCCCGCATCATCCACTCCGCTGCCTTCCGCCGGCTGGAATACAAAACGCAGGTTTTTCTCAACGGCACGGGCGATCACTACCGCACGCGCCTCACCCACACCATGGAAGTGGCCTCGATCAGCCGGACCTTGGCCCGCGCGCTCGGGCTCAACGAGGACCTGGCCGAAGCCGTCGCCTTGGCCCACGACCTCGGCCACTCGCCGTTCGGTCACTCCGGCGAGGAAACCCTCGACCGCTTGCTCAAAGCCCACGGCGGCTTCGACCACAATGATCAGAGCCTGCGCGTGGTCACTCTGCTCGAGAGTCCCTACGAGGATTATGACGGACTCAATCTCACCTTCGAGGTCCTCGAGGGCGTGCAAAAGCACGCCACCGCGCGAAGCGCATCCGACCTCGGCAACTACTCTTGCGCCTGCCTCGAGGGACAGATTGCCGATCTGGCCGATGAGATCGCCTATTACGCCCACGATTTGCAGGATGGTCTGGAGGCCGGGCTCATCCAGCCAGCGCAACTCTCGGACGTGGCCCTTTGCGCCGACGTCTCGCGGGAGAACGGGCTGGACCTGGGCGACACGGATGCGAAGACCGCGCGTTTGAGTCTGGCCCGGTTGCTTTCCAATCACCTCATCGAGGATGTTCTCGAGGCCAGTGCGGCGCGCATCGGGAAAGCCGGGGTGCAAACGGCGGATGATGTCCGACGCCACCCCGAATTGCTCATCGGTTACAGCGACCGCACCGCCTCCGAAGCCAAAGCCCTGCGTTCCTTCCTCTACGCCAATCTCTACTTCCATCCCGACGTCAACGGCGCCAACCAGCGCGCCTGCGACATGCTGGCTGCCGTCTTCGACGCTTACATCGCCGATCCAAGCCAGATCGGACGGGAAGCCACAAGGCGCGTTCCCAATTGCGGTCTTTACCGCGCGGCCGGCGACTACATCGCAGGAATGACCGACCGTTACCTCCTGCGCGAACATGGACGCCTCTTCCATGGTGCCTGATGCCGGCGACCTGCAGTCGTCGCGCCCGACGGCCCTGACCCGCCTATGGCAGGTGCTCCGCGTCGTTCTCCTCGTCTGGCTCGGACTTCTCGCCTTCCTCGCCCTCAGCCAGCGCTCGATGATCTACTATCCCTCCCGCCACGACGCTGCATCGCTCGAGCGTGCGGCCGTTTCGCAAGGCTTCGAGCCATGGAAAAATCCACAGGGCGAAACCATCGGATACCGCAGTCTCCCGACACCCGACGATCCGCGTCCGCCGTTGGCTGTTCTCATCACCCACGGCAACGCCGGCTACGCCATGCATCGTGCCGACTACGCGCCGCTCCTCCGCGCGGCTGCGCCCGGGCGGGCCGTCTCGGTCTACCTTCTCGAATATCCCGGTTATGGCGCGCGCCCCGGCAGTCCGTCTCAGGATGCTTTTCTCGCCGCGGCCGACGATGCGCTCGGTCGAATTCCCGGGGATGTCCCCGTCATCCTCCTCGGCGAATCCATCGGCACCGGTGTCGCCTCTGCCACCGCCTCCGCCCACCCCGACCGCGTCTCGGGGCTTCTCCTCCTCACGCCGTTCGACAGCTTGGCCAATGTGGCGCAACACCATTACCCGCTTCTGCCCGTGCGCTGGATCATGCGCGACCAATACCCTTCCGCGGAGTGGCTGAGGGACTACCAAGGCCCCGTCGCCGTCATCCTCGCTGCGAACGACACCATCGTCCCTGCCCAATTCGGACAAAGCCTCCACGATTCGTACAGCGGTCCGAAAAAACTCATCATTGCCGAACAAGCCGACCACAACGACCTCCTCCACACCTTGCCGATGACAGCTTGGCAGGAAGCCCTCGAGTTTCTCCTGTAGCGGCGCGGTAAGCCCGGCGGCTTTCCGGAAATATAGGCAGGGACACGCGGCTCCCGTGTCCGCTGGGAATGGAGCGGACGAGC
>CAYQMP010000062.1:0-7980 GCA_964418615.1 uncultured Chthoniobacter sp.
CGCCGCCAGAAATCGGCCAATGGACGCAGCCAGAAGAGCGCGAACCAAAGCTTTTCCTCGACCCACGGCTTGGGCGGCGGGGTCATGGTGCGCCGCACGTCGGCCACCTCGCGCAACAACTCCATCGCACCGGGAATGTTCGGCAGATCGAACAACTCGAAAAAGCGGTAGGTATTCCCACGCAAGTCGGGCGGGATATTTTCCGCATCGACCACACGTGCACCAATGCGCGACGCCATCCATTCCATCTCGGGCCGGTAGTCCGCAGCTTCTTTCGAGACCACGATGTCGCCGCCGTCGACCACCGAGCGAAATCCTTCGTCCATCCCCTTGCCACCGAGCACGTCGAAGCCCTCGTTGGCATACACCTCGTTGAGCCACGCCGTGAGACCGATCCCGCCGGGCACGTTGTCCAACTCGGCGATCGTGAATCCGTCTTCGGTGAGGATCACATCGGGACGGATGACGCGCGGGACTTCTTCGGTGATCGCTTTCGATCGCGCCAGCTCGACCAAATCGCGCGGCTTTCCGCGGTCGAGAAGCTCGGCGATCCACGCCGGGCGTTTGCCCGAGACGCTCAGGCGGTAAAGCAGGTTGCAGGCCTCGGTGAATTTGCGCAGGCGGAAGCCGAGTTTCTCCAACTCCTCATCCATCCCCGGCGGTAGCACAAACGGCTCGGGTGAAACCCTCCACTCCTTGCTGGCGAACAAGCCGCCGGGCGGCATGGCCGCACGGATGCGTTCCGCGCGGGCAAGATGTTCGGAATCCGCGGTCATGATGCCATTGCACGGAAACGACCGGCGCCGGGGACGGCGCCGCTACATCCTGTAGCGTCGGCGTCCCCGCCGACGAATCGCTGCAGAAACAAAATTCCCCGCATCACACCAAGCTCTTCAGCGCCAAGCGGACCAGTTCCTCCGTCCCCGCCTCTTTGTTTTTCTGGGCCACCTCGCGGACCGCTTTGGCCGCATCCACCTGTTTGTAACCGAGGGCGATCAGCGCCAGCACGGCATCATTCGCGGCACGCGCCTCGGCCGAAGGCGCTTTGTCCGCGCTGGCCGCTTCCCATGCCGCGGCCACGCCGAGTTTGTCTTTCAACTCGAGCACGATCCGTTCCGCGGTCTTTTTGCCCAGCCCGCTGATTTTGGCGATGGAGGCGATGTCCGAATCGACGACAGCCGCCTTGAAACGCACGACATCCATGCCGCTCAGCACGGCGAGGGCGAGCTTCGGTCCGACCCCGCTGACCCGGGTAACAAGCAAGCGGAAAAGATCGCGTTCCTCCGCCGAGGAGAAGCCGAAAAGAATATGCGCGTCCTCCCGGACCTGCAGATGGGTGAGCAGACGCACGGCTTGACCCGGTTGCGGCAGGCGATCGTAGCTGGAGAGCGGAATGAAAACCTCGTAGCCTACCCCATGGACCTCCACGACCACTTGGGTCGGCAGGACCTCGCGCAAGACACCGTCAAGATAAGTAATCACCGGAGATGATCGCTACCAGACACCGCTTCCACGGCAAGCGCGCTTTTCTTTTGTTCCTCGCCGCGGCCTCGCTGGCCCGCGCCGAAGAAGGCGCCGATCCGGGCTGGCGACTGACCGTGATTCCCTCGTACGAAAGGCCCGCCCTGCACGAAAACATCCCCGGCTCGAGCACGGCCATCATCGCGGTGGCGCGGCACAAGGGCTACGACGAGCTGGAATACGCCACCACCCGCGGCGCCTGGCAAAGGGCGGGCGAACTCGCCCGCGCGCGCGGCGAATCGTGGCTCATGGAGGCCGACATCCAAGTCCGCCGCGACGACCAGCAGATCATCGACCGCATCCTCATCCGGGGTGACGATCCATTGCTCCCGGCCTTGCCCTTGGCTCCCGCTTTCTACGACCGTTTCGAGCCGATGCTCGGGCCCGGTTTCCATGTCGTCATTCCCGACCGGAACACCATAGCCCTTTACCCGCGCGTCGGCGGGACCATCCCCCCACCGGAAGCGGCCACCCTGCTCCGCATCAACCGTTTCGCCACGTTCCCGGTCAGCCGCGAAGTGTTCCGCGCCTCCCGCGGCGCCCTCGAAGCCGACGGAATCCTCGAGGAGTAGGATCAAAAATCCTTCGAGCCGCCGATGGGCAGGAGGTGCAAATTGAGCCCGCGCGCAGAAAATTCGCGCACGGCTTCCTTCTTGTCGATCTCGATCGGCGGGAAAGTGTCATAGTGAACCCCGACCACATCCTTGACCTCGAGGAACGTGGCGGCGCGGGCGGCGTCCTCCGGCCCCATGGTGAAATTGTCCCCGATGCAAAGGACGGCGAATTTGAGAGACGCGCTGTCTCCGATGAGCTTCATGTTGCGCGTCAAAGCCGTGTCGCCCGAATAGTAAAAGTGGCCGAGCTTGCTCTCGACGAGGAATCCGGCCGGATTCCCCCCGTAGCTGCCGTCCGGCATGCTGCTCGAGTGGGTCGCGGAGGTCATCTTGACTCGGCCGAAGGGAAACTCCCACGCGCCCCCGAGGTTCATGGCGTGGGCTTTTTCCACGCCGTGCTTGGCGAACCATTGCACGATTTCGAAATTGGAAACGAGCGTCGCCCCCGTCCTCTGGGCGATACGCGCCACGTCGTCGACATGGTCGAAATGCCCGTGCGACACGAGGATGTAGTCGGCCGGAATGCTGTCCACATCGACCGAGGCGGCCTTCGGATTTGCCGTGATGAAAGGATCGAAGAGGAGGTGCGCGCCATCCACATGCACACCGAAGCAGGAGTGTCCGTAATAGGTCAGTTTCATAACTACTGAATCCAGCAGTAAACCTTGTCGTTTTTCATTGTCAAACCGGCACCGACAAAGGCGTCATGGCCGCCCCATGCGCCGCCTGCTCGCCACCGCCGCCAACTGGTTCCCCGCGTGGGTGCTGGCTGCCTCCTTGCTGGCCCTGTGGCACCCCCCGATTTTCACCTGGTTCAGCGGCCCATGGATCGTCTGGGGACTGGCCGTGGTCATGCTGGGCATGGGCCTGACTCTCGATGTGCGGGATTTCGCCGCGGTGACCCGCATGCCCCGCGCGGTCGGCTTGGGCTTCGCCGCGCAATACACCGTCATGCCCGTCCTCGGATGGACGGTGGCGAAGATCCTCGCCCTGCCGGCCGACTTCGCGGTCGGACTGATTCTCGTGGCCTGTTGTCCGGGCGGCACGGCTTCCAATGTGGTGACCTACCTCGCCCGCGCCAATGTCGCGCTGTCGGTCGTCATGACCACCTGCTCGACTCTCGCCGCCGTGGTCCTCACGCCGCTGCTTACGGAGCGATTGGCCGGGGCCTACGTGCCCGTCGATGCCACCGGGATGTTCCTGACCACGGCGCAGGTCGTGCTCGCGCCGGTGCTGCTCGGCCTGCTCCTGCACCATAAGGCACCGAAAGCCGCCCGATTCGTGCTCCCGGCCGGGCCGCTCGTTTCCGTCCTCCTCATCAGCATGATCGTGGGCAGCATCGTCGGACAAAATGCCCGGGACATTTTCAACCACGGCCCGCAGTTGCTGCTCGCCGTGTTCCTCCTCCACGCCGGCGGCTTTGCTTTGGGCTACGCCGTGACGCGCGCCACGGGCAACGACCGCCGGACAGCCCGCACGGTGTCGATCGAGGTCGGCATGCAAAACTCCGGACTCGGCGCGGTGTTGGCCCGGACGCATTTCGCCGCGAATCCCCTCACCGCCGTTCCCTCCGCGCTATCGAGCGTTTGCCACTCCGTGCTGGGAAGTTTGCTGGCCGGGTGGTGGCGTTTGCGTCCGGACCACAAGCCAATCCGTTCCGGGCCCCGGTGAAGATGCGCAAACTTTTTGCGTTGGTCGTCTGCGTCGCGGTGCACACCATGACCACTGGCATGGCTGCTCCAGCGAATCCGACGAACACGGCGTATGTTTACGATCCTCTTTTCCTCGGACACGACACCGGTCCGGGTTTTCCCGAAAGCGCTGACCGCCTTCGCTGGCTTGAAGCGCATTTGGACGCCGTTCCTCTGGGAAAGCAGCTGACTCGCCTGGCTCCGGACCGCGACACGGACCCTTTGCCGTGGATCGCAGAGGTCCACGACCCGGGATACATCGCGGCTTTGCGTGCCGCATGCGCCGACGGGGAGAATTACATGGACGGCAGTCCGGACAGTCCGATCTCACCGCGTTCCTACGAAGCCGCAGTGCGTGCCGTCGGGGCGGCGCTCACGGCCGTGGACGCGGTGATGACCGGCGGAGCCCGAAACGCCTTCGCCGCCGTCCGTCCACCGGGACACCACGCCATGCCGGGCGGAGCCAAGGGATTCTGCCTCTTCGGCAACGCCGCCATCGCCGCACGCTACGCGCAAAAGACGCACGGCATCGAACGCGTCATGATCATCGACTGGGACGTCCACCACGGCGACGGCACGCAGGCAATTTTTTACGACGATCCTTCCGTCTTCTTTTTCTCCACGCACCAATATCCATTCTACCCGGGCCCGAGCGGTGGAGCGGAGAACACGGGCGCCGGTGCCGGCGAGGGTTTCAACCTCAACGTGCCGCTCGCGGCGGGAAGTGGGGACCCCGCCGTTCTGGAGGCCTTCGACAGTCAGCTCACGGAGGCTTTCCGCCGGTTCCGTCCGGAGTTGGTCATCATCTCGGCCGGCTTCGACGCGCACGAGGCCGATCCACTGGGACAACTCGGCTGGTCGAGCGAAGTCTACGGTGAACTGACCCGCAAAGTCCGCGCCTTGGCCCGCGAACAAGGACACGAACGTATCGTCTCCGTTCTCGAGGGAGGCTACAGCAAAGAAGCGATGACCAAAGGCGTCGCGGCGCACCTCGAAGCGCTGGCGGAGTGAACTCCAAAAGCGCTCATTGGGTGGATCGCAATGTCCCGATCGCGATTTTACGTGTCAAATATCGCGCCGGGACGGCGCGATCCACCTAACCAGACCAGCGCCGAAGGAACGATGTCATCAAGCCACCGGCACACCCGCCGGCGAATGCGGTTCGAGCGGGCGGAGATCGAGAGTTTCGAGCAAGCCGAGGTCTTCGTTTTCTTCCGGGTTAGGCGTGGTGAGCAGTTTGTCCCCGTAGAAAATCGAATTCGCGCCGGCAAACAAACAGAGCGCCTGGCCTTCTTTGCTTAACGAAGTCCGTCCCGCGGAGAGACGGATCTTGGAGAGCGGAAGCACGATGCGCGCCGTGGCGATCATGCGCACGAGTTCGAAGATTTCGACGGGCGCCGCCTCTTCGAGTGGCGTGCCTTCGACGGCGACGAGGCAATTGATCGGAACGCTTTCCGGCGGCGGATCGAAATTGCAGAGGACCTCGAGCATGCGCAGACGGTCATCGACCGATTCGCCCATCCCGAGGATGCCGCCGCAGCAGACCTGCATGCCCGCGCGCTGCACCGAGCCGATGGTGTTGAGGCGGTCTTGGAACGTGTGGGTGCTGACGATGTTCGCGTAATACTCGGGGGAGGTGTCGATGTTGTGATTGTAGGCCGTGACGCCCGCTTCCTTGAGCTGGCGCGCCTCTTCGTCGTTGAGCTGGCCGAGGGTCACGCAGACTTCCATGCCGAGCTTGCTCACCTCGCGCACGGTCTGGAGGACGGACTCGAAACGGCGGTCCCCGGAGCGGACGCCTTTCCATGCCGCGCCCATGCAGAAACGGGTCGAGCCATTGGCCTTGGCCGCGTGGGCGTGGGGGAGGATTTCCTCCGTGGTCATGAGCGGCTCGGGTTTCAGGCCGGTGTTGTGGTGCGCGCTCTGCGAACAATACCCGCAGTCCTCGCTGCAGGCGCCGGTCTTGATGCTGAGCAGCGTGCAGAGCTGCACCTCGCGCCCGGGCCAGTGCTTCCGGTGGATATTCCGAGCGTCTTGGATGAGCTCAAAAAAAGGGCGGTCGTAGATTTCCCGGAGCTGCGCGAACGTCTCTTTCACTGGGCGGGAGGGTAAATCCGCGGCCGGGCAAGTCAAACGCATTGCACGCCCTGCGCACGCAACACGGCCGGCAATTCTTCGTGCGCGTCGTGCCGGTAGACAAAGGCGCGCAAGCCCGCCGCGCGCGCGGCTTCCACATTGGCCGGAAGATCGTCGAGGTAGATGGTGGCGGGCGGATTCACGCCGAACTGCCGGATGGCCAATTCGAAAATGCCGCGCTCCGGTTTGAGCATCTTGGCGCGATAGGAGAAGACGCCGTCGGCGAATTTTTCGAAGATGGCGTATTCGCGCTCGAGATATTCGTGATGCAGGCAGTTGGTGTTGGAGAGCAGGTAGAGCGGATAGTTTCCGTGCAGCTTGGCGACCACGTCCCACACGGGGTAATTGGGCTCGAAAATTTCCTGCCAAGCGAGCGAGAGCGTTTGGCCCGACAGGTCCGTGCGGAGAGTTTCGCGCAGCGCGGAGAGGAAGTCCGCACGTTCCAGTTCGCCGATTTCATAGCGACGCGCGAGGGCGGAGAGCGCGGCCATGTCGTGAATTTTCACGCCGACGGAAGCAAGAGTCCGCTCGGCTTTTCCCGGATCGAAGCGTACCAGCACATTGCCGATGTCGAAGATGAAGGCTTCCACTTCCATCAGGCAAAATGATCGTAACCTTGCGCCCTGCCCAGGCCCTCGGCTGTTCCGGTCCGGGCGAGCTGTCCGATCCGCGTCAGGCGCAGCTTGGGCCAGCGTCTTTTCCACGCAGACTCCAAGCGATCCGCCTCTCGGCGACCCAGAGCGAAAAGAAGCTCGAAATCTTCGCCGTCGGCCAAGGCCTGCCCGACCGTTGCCCCGCGCCGACGGGGCACCCGCGCCGGGTCGATGACAAACCCCGCGCCGCTGGCCCGGGCCAAGCGGGGCAAATCCGCCGCCAGGCCGTCGCTCAAATCCATCATGGCCCGCGGGCGGAAATTCGATGTCAGCCAGCGCGCTTCCGCCAGTCGCGGACGAAAGTGCAAATGCCAACCGGACGACAACGACGCGCCGAGCACGCCCGTGACAAAAAGAATGTCGCCGGGTCTCCCACCCGAACGGCGCACAAATTCGCGCCGCGGCACCGTTCCGGTCATGGCCACGGAAATGACGGCCGGTCCGTCCGTCCGTGCCAACTCGCCGCCGACCACATCGAAGGCAAATGCGCGTCCCGCCTTCGACAATCCCCGGTAAAGACGGTCCAGCCATTGCGTGGCCTGCCTTGGGCGCACCACGCAGGTGACCAAGGCATGGCGCGGTGTTCCCCCGCAAGCCGCCACGTCGCTCACCGCGCGGCAGGCGGCTTTCCATCCGACGTCCTCCGCCGGATCGCGCGGCGCGAAATGCCGGCCTTCCACCACACAGTCGGTCTTGAGCAGGAGCAATTCGCGGCCCGGACCTTCCACCGCGGCGCAATCGTCGCCGATGCCGGCAACCACACCGCGTCCGCGCCGCCGCAGAGCACGCTGCAAACGCACGACCAACGCATCTTCCCCGCCTCGGGTTTTTTGCATCACAAGAAGAAAAGAATAGCAGTCACCGAAACGGCATTGAAGACCGCGTGCATGATCATCGGAACCATGAGCGTCCCCGATTTTTCGTAGGCCAATCCGAGACACATGGCCAAGGTGAACAACGCAGGGATGGAACCCATGTGGCCGTGGAGCACGGCAAAGAGCAGGCTGGTGGCGGACATCGAGACAAAAGGACCGAGGAATTTTTTCCCCACGGGATAAAGGTATCCGCGGAAGATCATTTCCTCCGCCACCGGTGCCACGATCACCGCCATGGCCAGCACGGCGAGTCGATCGCGCGGGGTTTCCGCGTTTTGCAGGAACTCGACCACGTCTTGCGGACTCATTTCGCCGTCCGCGGCACCGTAGACCATGGCCTGCACAAGCATGAGGAGGGGGTAAGCCGCCCCGAGCCAAAGGAGGCTGCGACCCAAAGCCGGCGGAAAAGCCATCGCCCCGAACCCGAACACGTTGGACGGCGTCAGATTGCGGTAGACGAGCAGGCCGGCCAGAAAAATGACGATCGACG
>CAYQMP010000063.1:0-7971 GCA_964418615.1 uncultured Chthoniobacter sp.
CTCGCCAAGTTCGCCTTCAACACGCTCGGCAACCAGACCGCCGGCGTGAGCTTCGATCTCGCCATCACGGCGCAGGATGAATTCGGGAACACCGTGAGCGCGTTCAACGGCCCGGTGAACCTCTCGCTCAACCAGAATACCTTCGCTGCGGGCGGGGGCGCGACCGGCAACTTCACCAACGGCGTCTTGGCGTCCCACGCGGTCACCATCAATACCGCGGCCACCGGCTACGAAATCACTGCCACGTCCGGCGCCATCAACGGCACATCCAATGCTTTCGATGTTAACCCGGCGGAGGCCGCCAGCCTCACACTGTCCGGACCCTCCACTGTGGTGGCCGGCGCGACCAGCACTGACTTCACGCTGACCGTGAAAGACGCGCTCGGGAACACCGCCCCGGTCAACGCGGAGACGACCTTCACGCTGACGACGAGCCGCGAAGCCGGATCGGCGACGTTCACGCCGGCCAGTCTGGTGCTGCCCGGCGGGGCCAGCAGCGGCACGTTCACCTACAGCAACACCCAAGTCGGTGCAGGCAGCCATGTGCTGACGGCCAGCTTTGCCTCCGGTGATGCGGGACTGACGGGCGAGAGCGCCCAAGCCACCATCACGGTAACGCCGGCCCCGGCGGCGGCGCTTTCCATCGTCACGCAGCCTTCGGCCACGGCGGCGGCGGGCGAGGCGTTCAGCCAGCAACCCGTCGTCCGGGTGCTCGACCAATACGGCAACAATGTCCTGCAAGCCGGTGTTGCAGTCTCCGCAGGAATCGCCAGCGGGGATCCGGCGCTCATCGGAACCGCCACGGTGAACACCGATGCGAGCGGCATCGCTACCTTCACCAATCTGGGCATCGGTGGCCTCACCGGATCGAGGACGCTCGTATTCTCCGCCGCCGGTCTGACCAGCGCCACTTCCTCCGCGATCGCCGTCTCCGAGGGTGAGCCGGGTGAACTGACCGTCGTTACCGAGCCCAGCCAAACCAAGGCGGGCGAGGCGATCAATCCGGCCCCGTCGGTGCGCCTGACCGACGCTTATGGCAACATCTTGGTCGGACAAACCGTGCAAGTGGCCCTGACACCCGGCAGTGCGGGCTCCTTTGTTGGCAGCACTACCACCGCGGTAACCGATGCCGCGGGCGTGGCCACGTTCGTCAACCTCAAGATCGATACGGCCTACTCGCCATACCAGCTTGAGTTCAGCATCGGCTCGGCGAGCGTTATGTCCCGTCAGTTTGCGGTGATCGGCGGCACGGCGACCCGCATTGAAATGGTCGACCAGCCACCGACCGGCACGGCCGGCAAGGCCCTGGATCCCGCTCCCGCAGTCAAGGCCTTTGACCAGTTCGGCAACGTCGTGGCCGGTATCCGAGTGGTTGTCACTCTCAACGGTGGAAGCTTTGCGACTGACAGCGTGACGGAGTTGCGCACTGGCGTCGACGGCGTAGCCAGCTTCACAGACCTTCAGATCAACACGGCAAAGGCCGGTTACACGCTGACCTTCAATACCTTCGTGGCCGGAAATCCGTCGGTCACCTCGGACGCTTTCGAGGTCAAGCCGGACTATGACAACAATGTCAGTATGACTGTGACCACCCAGCCGGGCACCACCACGGCTGGTAGCGCCGTCTCAGGTCCTCCCACGGTCACGGTGAAGGACCAGTTCGGCAACAATGTCTCGGACAAGGACATTTCCGTCACTCTGAATACCGGTTCCTTCGCCGATGGCAGCACTACAACGGTCAAGACGAACGCATCCGGCGTCGCCGCTTTCAACAATCTGCGGGTCAACGCGGCGGGAAGCTACACGTTGACCTTCAGCCTTGTCGGGCACGCGGCTCAGGCCACATCCGGCTCCTTCACGGTGAACCCGGCGGGAGCCGCCAAGTTGGTCATGGTCACCCAGCCGTCCGCCACGGCCTCGGCTGGTGTTGCCTTCGCGCAACAGCCGGCCGTGCGTCTCCAAGACAACTTCGGCAACAATGTGAGTCTTTCCGGTCGGACCATTACCGCGTCGGTGGCCACTGGCGCTGGAACCCTTGCCGGAACTCTTACGGCAACCAGCAGCGCAAGCGGGTTGGCGACGTTCACCGACCTCCGCATCGATGGTGCGACTGGAGAGCGGACTTTGCGCTTCAGTTCGCCTGGCCTGACCTCCGTTGACTCGCAGGTAGTCGTTGTCGGACCCGGAAGTGCCGCTGGCTTGAGCATCACGCGGCAACCGATTCAGACCGTCGCCGGTGAGGCGATCCTCGGCGCAGCCGACCAAGCGCTCGCCGTTCGGGTAACCGACGACTTCGGGAACGATGTGCCCGGAGTCAGTGTCACGCCCCAACCCATCGGATTCTTCTTCGCGGGACCCGCGATGCCGGTTGTCACGGACTCCGCCGGTCTGGCCACGTTCGACACCCTCTCAACCACGGAAGCGGGTGTGAGCTACATGATCGCATTCAACGCCGGCGCCCTTTCGGTAACGTCCGCGGAATTCAACGTGGTGCCCGCCACCCCGGCGAGCCTTCTCGTGCTGCAACAGCCGTTCAGCGGAGTTGTCGACTCGCCGCTGCGTCCTGCGCCAAAGGTTCAACTGACCGACCGGTTCGGGAACCCGACTACCTCCACGACGCCTTACAACATCGGCGTGACGATCACCAATTCGTCCTTCACCGCCGGCAGCAGCACAAGGGTCATGACAGCAGACGACGGCACCGCCGCCTTCGATAACCTCGTGCCCGCTGACGAGGCGACTGCCGCGGTGCTGAATTTCGACATCGACGGCACCCCAGTTGCCAGCTCGGCCGCGTTCGACATCCTCGGCAGTGGCCAAGATCCCGAAGCGGTTGCATTCATATTGCTCGAGGGGTCGCAGGAGGATCTCTTGGCCGGGGAGGAGAGGATGTTCACGGCCACCCTGCTCAATGCAGCAGGCGATCCCGTAACGTCCGGTCCCGCCAGCACCGCCTCTGTGAACTTCAGCCAGCTTGAGGGAACCGGAGGTACCCTTGACGGGCTTGGCGCAGCAATTGCGGTTGGTGGCGTGGCTGAAGTCACCGTGCGAGGAGCGGAGCCCGGTGAAGTCGTTGTCTTTGCCGCTTACAATGGATTCGAAAGCGATCCGCTCGAGTTCACTGTGATAGGGGTCGAGGCGAGAATTATTCGCCTGGAGTCCACGGCAGGTTCTCCTGCTGCGAAGACGGCGGCGACTGCCTATGCCACATTCGAGTTGACCTTCGAGGTTACGCCGGGCGCCAACTACGAGGTGCAGCACCTCGAGACGATCAACTCGTCCTGGCAAACAGTCCTCGGCGGCACGTCCGACGCAGCCGAACTGACGGTCGAACTTCCCGTGAGTCCGGCGCAGCGGCAAGGCTTCTGGCGCGTGCGCGCAGGTTTACTCTCCGACTAAGCAAGGACAACGGAGACTTGGTCGAGAACCCCGCCTCAGGCACAAGCGCCCTGAGGCGGGCGACACGGGGCCTGTCCGAAGTGGTGGTTTTGACTGCGAGCTCTGGTACTATTTCCGTCGATGAAGGTTTTCATAAGCGGAGCTTGCGGATTTGTCGGATCGGAGTTGGCCCTCGGACTGCGGGCGTTGGGGTTTGAGGTTTCGGGGTGCGATAATTTCAGCCGGCCGGGGAGTGAGTTGAATCAGGCGCGGCTCGAGGCAGCCGGGATGGAGTTTTGGCGGGGGGATGTGCGGGATGAGAAAGACTTGGAACGCGTGCGGGGTGTGGATTGGGTGATTGATGCGGCGGCGAATCCGAGCGTGTTGGCCGGGGTGGATGGGAAGACGAGCAGTCGCGAATTGCTGGAGCACAATCTTTGGGGGACGGTGAATTTGCTCGAGGTGTGCAAGCGGGAGAAGGCGGGGATGATTCTCTTGAGCACGAGCCGGGTTTATTCGATTCCGGCGCTCTGTGCTTTGCCGGTGGAACCGGAGAGTGGGGCTTTTGTTTTGCGCGAGGAATCGGCGACGGCAGGGCCGCGCGGGTTGCGGGAGGAATTTTCCACGGCGGCGCCGGTGAGTTTGTATGGGGCGAGCAAGCTGGCCAGCGAGCAACTGGCTCTGGAATACGGGGCGGCGTTCGGGTTTCCGGTGTGGGTGGATCGCTGCGGGGTGATGGCGGGGGCGGGGCAATTCGGCAAACCCGACCAGGGCATCTTCAGCTATTGGATCCACAGTTGGGCGCGGAAGGCGCCGCTCAAATATATCGGTTTCGGCGGGACAGGGCACCAAGTGCGCGACTGTTTGCATCCGCAGGATTTGCTGCGCTTGCTGGTCAAGCAAATGGCGTCGGGCCATGGAGTGGAGGAGCGAATTTTCAACGTCAGCGGCGGTGCGGCTTCGGCCATGTCGTTGCGGCAGCTGTCGGACTGGTGCGCGAAGGAATTCGGTCCGCATGAGGTCGCGGTGGATCTTTCCCCGCGTCCTTTCGATCTTCCCTGGGTCGTGCTCGATTCGGCCAAGGCTGAAGCGGTGTGGGACTGGAAGCCGCAGAGAAGTGTGGCTGACATTTGTGCCGAGATTGCGCGCCATGCTCGCGAGCATCCGGAATGGTTGGCTGTCTCTGCCGGAAAGTGAACGCGTCCGGCTTGAGGCTCGAACTGGCGTCCCTCCAATGTGCGGCCGATTGGGAGCCGTGGTTGAGTGCGGACGAAGCACGGCGTGCTGCCGGCATGGCAAATCCCGTCCTGCGGGCCCGGTTTGTTGTTTCGCGTGGCCTGCGCCGGAAAATTCTGGCCGAGGTTTTGGCCGGTGAGCCGTCGGACTTGCAATTCGCTGAGGACGAAGGTGCCAAGCCCTGTCTGGTGGAGGGCAGCGGGTGGGATTTCAACCTTTCCCATGCGGGGGAATATGTGGCTTTGGTCGTCGGCCGCGGCGACGTCGGGGTCGACCTCGAGAAGATCCGGCCGGTGCGCGAAATGGCGGCCCTGGTGGAGCGCTATTTCCACCGGGATGAGGCCGATGCCTGGGGGGCTGTGCCGTCTGGGGAGCGGGAATCCGCGTTTTTTGTCCTCTGGTCGGCGCGTGAGGCGGCGATGAAGTGTGCCGGCACGGGCCTTGCTCGTGGATTGGGGCAGACCCGCGTCGATCCGGACATCCTCGGCTGCGAGACCGCCAGGGGCACGGTGGGAACGGAGGCGATGGTCTTGCAGCGGGAGAAGGCGCCGGAGGGTTACGTGCTGGTCACGGCACGGTCGGTGTCTTAATTTTTCCGCGTCATGGAAATTCTCTCCGGATTCTTCGTCATTGTCCTCATCGCGCTGGCCGTCCTCGCGATGTTTGTCATCGGCAGCTACAACGGCCTGGTCACCCTCCGCAACCGCTTCAAGAACGCCTTCGCCCAAATCGAGGTGCAGCTCAAGCGTCGCTACGACCTCATTCCCAACTTGGTGGAAACGGCCAAGGGATACCTCAAGCACGAGCGCGAGACGCTGGAGGCGGTCATCTCGGCGCGCAACGCCGCGGCCTCGGCCAGCACCAAGGCGGCGGCCCATCCGGAGGACGGCAGTGCGATCAAGGGTCTGGCCGGCGCCGAGGGCGCGCTGACCGGGGCGTTGGGACGCCTTTTCGCGCTGGCCGAAGCTTATCCCGACCTCAAAGCCAACCAGAACATGATGCAGCTGACCGAAGAACTCACCTCGACGGAAAACAAAATCGCTTTCGCCCGGCAGGCCTACAACGACTCGGTCATGGCCTACAACACGAAGCGCGAAACTTTTCCCACCGTGATCATCGCGGGCATCTTCAACTTCCTGCCGGCCGAGCTGTTCGCCGTGGAGGAACCGGGGCAGCGCGAACCGGTCAAGGTGAGCTTCAGCTGACGCCGCGGGGCGTTTTCCGGCGATGGATTTTTTCGCCGCGCAGGATGACGCGCGCCGGCGCACGCGTCGGCTGATCTGGCTGTTCGTTGCCGCGGTGGCGGCGATGGTTCTGTCCATCTACCTCGCCCTCATGGCGATCTTTGCCGGGGGTGACTACGGGTGGTGGAACGGGCAGGTCTTTGCTTGGGTCGCGGGTTCCGTCGTCGCGGTGGTCGGTCTGGCTTCGCTCGGAAAAATCGCGGGCCTGCGCGCCGGGGGAGGTGCCGTGGCCGAAAGCGTGGGAGGGCGCCGCTTGGACCCCCGCACGGCCGATCCGCAGGAGCGTCGCTTGCTCAACATTGTCGAGGAGATGGCCATCGCCTCCGGTCTGCCGGTCCCGGCGGTCTACCTTTTGCCCGAGGAGAACACGATCAACGCTTTCGCGGCGGGTTTCACCCCCGACGACGCCGCGCTCGGCTTCACCGCCGGCGCGTTGCGCGATCTCAACCGGGACGAACTGCAAGGTGTGGTCGCGCACGAGTTTTCCCACGTTCTCAATGGCGACATGCGCTTGAACATCCACCTTATCGGCGTGCTCTTCGGCATCCTTGTGCTGAGCATTCTCGGTCAGGGGTTGCTGCGCGCCTCGTTCGCGGGCGAGACCGGTCCGCGGCGGCGCGACGGGAAGGAGGGGGCGTCCATTGCCCTGATGTTTGCCGCGGTCGGCTTGGTGCTGATGCTTGCCGGTTCGATCGGCGTGTTTTTCGGACGTCTGATCCAGAGTGCGGTCTCGCGTCAGCGCGAGTTTCTGGCCGATGCCGCGGCGGTGCAATTCACTCGCAACCCGGACGGTTTGGCGGGGGCTTTGCGGAAAATCGGAGGCGCCGGCTCGCGGGTGCGTCACCCGCACAGTCAGGATGTGGCGCACCTTTTCTTCGCCAACGGCCTGCGGCTTTCGCTCGGCGGATGGTTTGCCACGCATCCTCCGCTGGAAGAGCGAATCCGGTTGCTGAATCCTTCGTGGGACGGTTCTTTCCAAAAGCCGGGACCGCGTGTGCCGATGGAGGAAGCGAAAAAGGTTTCCGCACCGGCTCCTCGCGCCGCTGGTGCGGTTCTTCTCGCCGGCTTGCTGGGCGAAGAGGCCTTGGCCAAGGCCAAAAGTGTGCGTCACGATTTGGAGCGGCGTTGCGGGACGGCCTTGCATGATCCGCTTGAAGCGCGGGCCTTGGTCCACGCCTTGATCATCGCCGACTCCCTGCCAGACGCGCGGCCGGTGCAGATGGACTACTTGCGCGGCAGTGCGGGGGAGGATCTCGAGGAGGCCGTGGCGCGTCGGCTGCAGGAGATGGAAGGACTGCCGGACGAGGAGCGCCTTCCACTCATCGATGTGCTCCTTCCGACCCTGAGCCTGCTCGACACCCGCCAGCGCGCCGACTTTCTCCAGCGGGTGAGGCGATTGGTGTTGGCTGACGGACAGATCACGTGGTTCGCCTTCGTGACAGGATGGATGGTGCGGCGTCACTTGGAGCCGCCGGAGCAGCTTCACCCGATCGACAATCCGCGGCGCCTGGCGGACGCGGTTTCTGTTTTGCTCGCGTTCCTCGCATCCCTCGAGTCGCCGGGCGAGGGGGCTCGGCCGGTTTTCGAGCGGGCGGCCTCCGCAGCGGGGGCGTTTGACGGACTACTACATTTTCCCGAGGCGCCCATGCCGGACTATCTGCGTTTGGAGGAATCCCTGCGCCTGCTCGGCGGCGCGACCTTTGCCTTGCGCAAAGATGTTCTCGCGGCCGCGGCCCGTGTGGTCATGGATAACGAGCAGATTTCGCCCGCCGAAAACGAATTGATGCGCCTCACGGCAGCCGCGCTGGACTGTCCGTCCCCGCTGGGGAGCCCCTGAACCCGCGTGCGGCGGGGTGGTTTGGGAGTAACCGGGGTGTTTTCGTGGATGTGGACTTATCAACCTCCAAATTGGTAGGGCCCGCTGGCCTCAGCGGGCCGCTGCCTGCGGTGCAGGAAAGGATGCGGACGCCTGAGGCCAGCCGTCCCTACCGCCCCAAAGAAAGCGGGCTGTCGGATCCTCCATAACACATCAAGTTCCTGGGGAACTGGGCCGGGCTGGTCTGTCTGTTGGGATTTGCGTCCTGAGTGCCGTTGAGACTAGGCTCGCAATGAC
>CAYQMP010000064.1:0-7860 GCA_964418615.1 uncultured Chthoniobacter sp.
GTGCCGGCGTCTCGCTTTGCGCCGTGGCAGCACCAGCCGGGACCAAGAGGCAAAATAGTAGGTGGCGGAAAGTCCTCACGGTGTCTGCTCCTCCCCTTGTGTCGCGCGATACCAGCGGGCCACCTCGACATCGCAGACGATTTCCGGCGGCTCGCCGCTCTTGATGCGCAGCTCCTTGATCACGCGGAAGTCTTTGGGCTTCTGCAATTCGGACAACCATTTGACGACCGCCTCCATCGGGCCTTTGACCGTCGAAGAGTCATAAACTTCGGCGATCGCTCCGCGCGCGGGTATGGGTCCGCCGCCGCGGCGCGTGTATTCGAGCCCGCTGTTCTTCGCGCTGGTTTCGACGAATTCGGTGAACTTGGTGTCGTCTTCCACCGTGCCGATGTCGTCGGCCGGCTGGTTGGCTTCGAGCCATGCGCGGCGCTCCTCCCAGTAGGCCCGGTCGGACAAGATCCCGCGGTGTTCCTCCAGTTGCGCGCGCAACTGCGCGATGTTGGATTCCAGAAGTTGCTGGCGGTTGAGGAAGGCGCGCAGGCCCACAACATTGAGGAGCAGGAAGATCGCCCCGAGCAGGAAGAAGAGGAGTTTGCGTTCTTTAGCCGTCAGCGCTCTCATCGAAACCTCCTTCCCCTTCGGCGGGAGCGAAACCCTGGCGCACCCCGTCGATTTGGAACCGCGCGCTGCGGTTGGGCAGCGACTTGGGGTTTTCCGCCGTCCATTCGTAGCCCGACAACTCTTTGCTCTTTTTCACCGCGTCCATGTAGAGCTGCGCTGCGGTGAAGTCCTTCGCCTCGCCTTGGATAATGACCCTGCCGAGATTCATTTCGAAGAGGGTGAGGCGCACGCCTTCGGGCGGAAGCAATTTGGCCGTTTGGTAGAGCACCTCGAGCGGGTAGCCCTGCGGATCGAGCGCGGCATCGAGCGCGTTCCAGCGTTGCATGGCTTCCTTGGTGGCGGCCACCGCGTCCGCATCGCGGTCGATCTCCGATTGCAGCGAGCCCGCCTGCCAGTGCAGACGCAAGGTGTTTGCGGCCAAGCCGAGAACAATGAGGAAGTAGACCGCCGCGGCGACCAAGGCGATGCGTTGCCGGCGGGCCGAGGCAACTTTCGCCGTCTGCACGTCGCGCACCGGGAGAGGAACGCAATCGAGGGGGCGTGGCGGGCGAACCGGTGGCGGCAGAGGCTGCGCTTCGACCGGCAAGCCTCCGGCATTCCTCCATTCGTCCAACGCCGGTGGCGATTCGTCACTCTGGTGAAAAATCAACGCCGAGACACCCGGTCCCAACATGCGCCCGGCCTCGAGCGGCGCGAGCATCATCCAGACTTCCAGAGCCATGGCGGCATCTGGCGACTGTTCGGTCAGCGGCTGGAAATGGAGGAGCTTGTCGCCGCGGGTGACCGCCGCAACCCAGGCTCCTTCTTCCCGCCAAATGGTGACCGTGTCGGCATGGAGCGGAAGACAAGCCGGCGAGATGGCGTATTCCGTCACCTCGCCGTGCCAGTAACGCGGGGCGAGTTGCGACGGCAACACGACGGCTTGGAGCAGAGCTTCGTTGTTTTCCCGCGCGATTTCCTGCCAGGCGAAAGACGTTGTCTCGCGACTCCGGCCGGCCAATCCCCGCAACTCAAGTTGCGTGAAGACCAGGTCGCCGAAGATGGACGGATCATCACCGGGCACCCAAACCGCGAGCGAAAAGGCGCGCCTCACCGGAATGGCGATCATCGCTCCGGCCGCGGGCGACAACTCCGCCAACTCGGCCGCCGAACCCGCTTGGGCCCACACACCCCCCTCGCCCTCCTGCCATTTCTGCCAGCCCTCGGCAACAGGACGAAAGATCGCGCCGCGACGCGCCGCACGGGGTTTTTCTATCTTTCCTCCCATAACAAATAATCGGTGGACTGCCCGCCCTCGCCGCCGGAAGCAGTCACGACGGAGATCCGGACCTCACAGTCGTCCACGAAACCGCGGCTATCAATTCTTTTGACCGTGCTTTCGGTGGTCAACCGGGCCGCCACCCGGTCGGGCGGCAGGCTCGAGGACTGCAGCCACCCGCCGAGCTGGTCGACGCTCTCGAAGCGCACGTCGTCCTCCGAAGGCTCGATTTCGTCGCCCCCGCGGCGCAGGCGCAAAATATCCTGCACCATCTCGGGGGTCAGACCGGTCGCCGCCTGCAGCACATCGGCTTCCGCCTCGTTGACGTCGATCAGTCCGTCGCCGAAGACAGTGAAAGCCTCGCGCCAAGCCGGATTGCGCTCGGACAGGACTTCCATGCCCATGACGCGACCCATTTCGTCCACCGAGCGGAACGGGCGGTTGGCCGGCGCATCGACGATGCCGATCGCCTCGTATTCCGCGCGTTCCGCACCGTTGAGTTGCCGGCCCGCATCCTCGTCGACCCAGTCGGTCAGACGGTCGAAAAGCACATCGGCCTCGTCGTTGTTCAGCCCCCAGAGGAGGAAAAGATTTTTCAAAGTCACCCGGTCCTGCTCGGCGAGGAGGCGGTTGATGTTGAAACGCGCCCCCTCTCCGCGGATGCGCACGCGCAACTTGCCGCCATCGGCCAAGTCCTGATTGAGCAGGGCGACATCCTCGCGCGTGACCCGCGGGTGCATACCCAAAGCCACACCGCTCAGGGCGATCTGGCGTGCGGCGAGACGTTTGGCATCGGCCGAACCGGCCTCCAACTCGAGCCCGACCAAGTCCGCGACCCACAGGACCGCGAAAGACAAAACCGCGATAGCCCAAAGGACGAGCAGGAGCGCTGCAGCGCGTCGGTTGTCCGGAGCCGCTCTCAAGGTTGCAAGACCTCCCCGCTTGGCAAATTCACGTCGATTCCCTCCGCCCCTTCCTGTCCCGGTTGCGCGGATGAAACGGATTCTTTGACTGGCGGCAGCCAGAAGACATAGCTGCGCGGAATATCGTCGCCCAGCATGGTCAGGCTCAGCTCGACCAGAGGCGGACGGTCCCCGCCCTCCGGCCATTCCTCCGCCCAGTCCTGGAGGGACGGATTGAAAAACCTCCAACGCGCCTCGCGGAGATCTGGCACCAAGCGCAGCCATTCGCCGCTCTCCAAGGCGTCCCTTCGCTCGATCTCGCCGAGGGACGACGGCAGGAGCATGAGGCTGAACTCACGGCCGCCGCCCAAGCGCGGCCTCGCGGCCAGGACCACGGTGCCCGCCGACGGACCGCCGGATCCCCAGGCAAAAACCCCCGGCGCATCGCGGAGGACGATTTGCGGCAGCCCTTCGCCGGCCGTGCCGACACCGCCGGAAATGCGTGCCGTGGCCGGAAGGTTGTGGAAAGTGCGGCGCAAAAGACTGACGAATGCGTTGAGCCGCTGCGTGCGGAGGTTCTCCTCCGAGAGCATGGCCGAGGCCTGCACCGCCGCACTGACCGTCGCGTAAATGCCGCCGGCCATGAGAACGAAGATCATGATGACCACGATCATCTCGAAAAGGGTGAAACCGGCGCAGCGGAACTTTGTCATATTCGCCCTCATGGCTGGAAGCGCAGGTGGCTTTCCCGCCACTCCTGTTTCTCTCCTTGTTCGGTCCACTCGGCCCGCACCGTCACGCGCCAAAGCCCCGCCAATTCCTCGTCATCCTTGTTGCGGAAATCGAAGGTCGGCTCGGCTGTGACATAGTATTTGACCCCGAGAACATCCGGCCCGGCCTCGCGACCCTGCTCAAGGACGGCGACCGGCAAGGCCATCGATTCGTCGAGCAACGATTCGATCTGCTGACGGATCTCTTCGTCACGGCGCATGTAGTTGTTGGCGGCAAAGGCCCGGTCGAGGGCGAAAGCCAGTCCGCCGACAGCGAGGACAAACATTCCGAGCGCGACGAGAACTTCCAGAAGCGTGAAGCCGCCGCGTTTCATGGGATGTAGTAGCTCTCGTCGGCAATCCCCGCGGTGAGCGCGTCGAAGGTCACCTGCATCCAGGCGTCGTCCTCCTCGACGCGCACGGTGATCGGTTCGCACATGCCCGTCGGCTGGAAGATCCAGCGCTGGCCGTCCGGCTTGACCGTTTTCTCGGCCCCGAACGGCTGGAGAACGTAACGCATGCCGCGCGGCAGTTTGAAAGTGTCCCCACCTTCCGACTCACCGGGCCGGCGCAAGGCGAAGCCGTTTTTGCCGAAAACCACTTCGGCCGCGCGCCCTGTCGTCATGGCATCGGTCCGCGCCGTTTTGGCATAAACGAGCAGCTCGCGCACCACATCGCGAAGACGCTGCTCGCGGGTGAAGCCGGAGGTCAGCGGCACCGCCGCGCCGATGATCAGCACGATGATGGCGACGACCATCGCAATCTCGAGCAGCGTGTACCCTCTCGACGGCCGGCGAGCGGCGCGGGATACCCTGCTCGAGGTCATGGACCGCGGCGCCCGGGAGATTATTCGGAGGACGACTGGTTGGTGATGTCGTCCCCGCCGCCTTCCTGCCGGTCCGGCCCCTTGGAGACGAGATCGAAGCCCCGCGGGTTGAGCTTGCCGGGATTGCGGTAGATGTAGGGCTCGCCCCAAGGATCGAGCGGAACGCGCTCCATCAGTTGGATCCAACGCCGCGGCGCCGGCTCCGCGCTCGGACGACGAACCAAAGCTTCGAGACCCTGCGCCGAGGTCGGCATACGCATGTTCTGCATCTCGTAGGTGCGCAATTGCGTGCTGATGGCTTGGAAATCGGCGTCGACCCGGCTCTGGCGCGCCACGTCGATGTTGCCGACGAGGAGGTAGATGGCCGAACCGACCAGCACTGCGATAATGCCCAGCACGAGCATGATCTCGAACAAAGTGTAGCCAGCCATGCGGCGGATTTTTCGCGGACGGAATCTCATGATCGGAAGAAGATGCTTGCACGCAATCGGGTTGTCAAAGTCCCTTGCGAGCGCGAAACCACTCCGCGACCCCGGGACTTCCACCAGACAACGTGGGAGCCGCGCGTTTTCTTAGCGGCCCGGCTCAAAAAAACTGACCTCAACACGTCAGAGCGAGCCGCCGGTCCCCCAGAACGTTTGCAATTGCTCGACCGGGCTGGGCGCGCCGGAAACGGGCGGCAAAGGAGGCTCCTCCTCGACCGAAGGCTCTTCTTCGGGCAGGTCGGAAACGGGCAGAGTAAGGTCCGGCTCGCGCGGATCGGGAGGGTAGGACAACTCCAGCACCGCCTCGCGGATGAACGTGCGGTTGCGGTAGTCGGCGTTGGCCGGCGAACGCAACTCGAGGAGCAGGGAATTGTCCCCCGGCAGAAGCAAAGCGGCGGGGATGTAGGCCGTGGCGCGGCGCCAACCGGCAAACTGCAACTCTCGGCCGGGCAGACCCAAGTGCCCCGGGTCTTCCAAGGTGGGAACATCGATGGCCAGCGGCCCGACCTCATGGTTGTTGACCACCAGCCAGACTTCCTGATCGAGAAACACGCCCGCGATGGAGGCCTCGAAGCGCGCCATGTTCGGCGCTTGCTGCAACTCGGCCACCAACTCCAAAGCCGGCGTCAACGACTCCGGACCTTCGGTCAAAGCCGCGCGCACGACGCGGTCGCGCCACTCGTCCTGCAAAGCCGGACGAGGCCCGCCGTCCACGTCGGCTTCGGCCAGCGTGAGACGCGAGGCGGTCACCACCACGGGAACATAACGCGCCGAAGAGGAAAGCATGGTGCGTTCGGCCACCCATTCGAAGCGGACGCGGTTCACGTTGAGGTTGGCCACGCCTTGCAAGAGCAGGGTTCCGTTGCCGCCGAGCCGCGACGCGCTGATCAGCAAATGCCTTTGATTCGGCACGCCGATGCCGTCGCCCAAATTGTCCGAGATGACTTCCGACGTGCTTTGTCCGTCGCGCTGCCATTCGACGCGCAATCCACCACCGTCCGCCTCGTCAAACACGAGGTGCAGGAGCAGATCGCGATTGGTCGGCGGCGACAAACGGAAGGCCAGCCGCGCAACGCTGCCCGGCGCAATGACCGGCGCCCCGTGCATCCACGGCGGGAGAACCTGCGCCGCGTCGAAAGGAAGATCCGCCGTGAAGACCATGTCGTCACCGGCACGCAGGCGATCGGTCGGCCCGGCTGCCGTCAGGGCGCACAAAAGGACGATGCGGGCAAAGCGTCTCATGGTTGGGGAACGTCCGAAGACGGGTCGGAAAAAATACCACCGGGGAGGTAGTCTTGGAAGAAAGAATCTTGCATGAGGGCCTCGAAAAGCGGCTCGGGCAGACGCTCACGGGCTTGGGCGAGAAAATCCATCGCCGTGGCTTGGTCACCCCGGAGGAGCGCGTCCGCCGCCCCGAAAAAGAGCTGCTCCGGGGGATATATCCCGTTGACTGACTGCAGCTTGAGCGGCGGAGAGTCGGCTTCGTGATGCAGGCGCAAGCCGGCCAAACCGGCCTTCACCGTGGAGACCATGATGCTGTCGCTTTTCGAGACCCTCTCCAGCGCCCGCCGATACGCGTCCACGGCCAACTCGGGCTGTCCCGCGAAGCGGTAAAACTCCGCCACCACGTAGTGCGGCATGGGATTGAGCGGATCCGCCTCGCGCGATTGCTGCACGCTTTGCAGCACTTCCTCCCGCACCCCGTCGCCCGCCAAACCCTCCGTCCGCGCCTGCTCCAGTGCGATCAGCGCGACCAAAGCATGCGCATTGCTCGTCTCTTCATCCTTGGCAAGGGAAGCCCGCGCCGCAGACCGCGCCGCTGCGAAATCGCGCAGATCCAGATGCGTGAGGGCAAATTGGTAGTCCAACCCCCGCAGCGTGCCATCCTGTTCGTTCGCCTGCTGCAAGTAGTCCAAGGCCTCCTGATGCCGCCCGGCGAAACGCTCGGCCAGCGCGACCTCGACCAAATCCCGGGCCATCTTCCGCTTTTCCGGCGCCACTTCCTCCACTACCGGAACAAACGGCTCTTTCGCCGTTTTCTTAGCGACAAAAACACCGCCGACAAACGCGATGCCCGCCAGCATGAGCACAAGCATCCCGTAGAGCACGGCGCGCAAGACATCCAACCACATACCCTCATGCAAAAGCCACTCCGCACCGCCGTCAAGCGCCCCCCGGTCGCTTTAGGATTGATGGCGCGCGCGCTGCAACGTTAACTGTCCGTTCAGAGGCGGCGTCCGCCGCCCTTCGCATTTATGCCCGGCTTCGACTTCCTGCTGCAACCCGAGCCCATGCTCGTCTGGACCTCGGTCCTCAAAACGGTCGTCATCATGGGCATCGTCCTCACCATGGTGGCCTACTCGGTCTGGGCGGAACGCAAAGTCAGCGCCTTCATCCAGGACCGCATCGGACCGAACCGCGTCGGCTGGGCCGGACTCATCCAGCCGATCGCCGACGGCGTGAAACTTCTCCTCAAGGAAAATTTCGTCCCCGCCGGGGTGAACAAATTCTATTTCAGCATCGCGCCGAGCCTCGCCATGGTTCCGGCCATCCTCGTGCTCGCCGTTTTGCCCTTCGGCAGCACGCTCTTCGGCGTTCCCATGGTCATTGCCGACCTCAACATCGGCATCCTCTGGGTCTTCGCCGTTTCCTCGCTCGGCGTTTACGGCATCGTCCTCGCCGGCTGGGCCTCGAATTCCAAATACCCCTTCCTCGGCGGCATCCGCTCCAGCTCGCAGATGATTTCCTACGAACTGGCCCTCGGACTTTCCGTTATCCCCGTTTTCATGATCACCGGCACGCTCAACCTCGGCGAGATCGTGCAATACCAGGTGGACAACGGCTGGATGGTCTTCCCCGCGTGGTTCCAGAGCGGCGCCGGTCCGCTCGAAATCACCACCGACAGCGGCGCCATGTTCGGGCTCAGCCTGGAAAAAACGCTCCTCTGGATCCCCATGATGATTTCGTTCGTAGTCTTCATGATCGCCATGTTCGCCGA
>CAYQMP010000065.1:0-7831 GCA_964418615.1 uncultured Chthoniobacter sp.
TTGGGAATTTCGCCGCTCAGGCTCCAAGCTCCCTGCTCACTCCGGTATGACCAACACCATCCCCGGCTTCAGCTTCCTCGGATCGTCCAACGTCGCCTTGTTGGCCTCCAAGATCTTCGGCCACGCTCCGGTATTCCCGTAATACGTGCGCGCCATCTTGGCCAGGGTGTCTCCGCTGACCACGGTGTGCGATCGCGGACCCGTCGGAGTCGCCACCGGCGCAGCGGGTGTCACCGCAGCGGCAGGCTGTGCCGCTGCAGGTGCGGCCGGCGCAACCGGAATGGCCCGCCGCACTTCCGGCTCCGGAGTCTCCTCCGCCGGCAAAGGCGGAGGCGTGGCCGCCACGATCAAACGCGGAGTCAGCTCCGGCTGCGGAACGGGTGTTGCTTTGGGCTGCGCGCGTTCGGTCGTTTGGTCTTTGCGCAGCTCGGTCAGCTTCTGGCGCAGCTCGAGGTTTTCGTTCTTCAATCGCGAGGCCTCGCGCGCGGGCAGCACCGTTCCCTCGGCCAGCGACGACACAATGACCAGACGCAGGCGATCGACATAGCCCTTCACATCCGTGGCAAACTGCCCCTGCGGCGCGAGCTCCAGATAGCGCTCGAAATGATGGAGCGCGGCCACTTGGTTTTTCAGCTGGTCTTCGTAAACCAATCCCAAACGGTAATGCGCCTCGGCCGAGAGCATCGTTCCGTCGAGCGCCGCTTCGTAATACTGCACCGCCCGCGCGTGCTCCCCGCGCAAAACCGCCTCGTTGCCCTCCCGGATATTCCGCCCGGTCTGCGACACGGTGAGCAAGTCGCATCCCGCCAACCCGGCCACCACGGCCAATCCGGCCACGAATAGACCGCCACGAATCCACACAGCTGGTTTCAACATTGCCCGCCATGATATGGTCACCTGCATGTCAGGCAAGGCTCCCTTCGTGGCCGCACTTTTCGTGCTCCTCGCCGCCGGATGCAGCACGGTGCGCGAAACCGCACCCGGCGCTCCTCCTCCCGCCCCGCTCCTCGCCACCGCTGCGCCAAAACCCCAACCGCCCCATACGGCAGACCGCCCCGCTCCCGCCAAGCGCCCGTCAAAGCCCGCACCCCCTGCCCCTCAGCCCGCCTCCCGCACTTCACCCGCGGCAGGTATCAATGCCAACGTGACGCGCGAACCCGGCGGCAAATCGCTGCTCGTCACCCGCGGCGCGGGCACTCGACCCGTGCCCCTTTTCCGCCAAGCCATCGTGCTGGCTGACGTCCGCGCAACGCTGGCCGGACTCCCCGCCCAGCCCAAAGCCGAATTCCAACGCGGCCTGCTCACCCTCACCTTCCCGCGCGGCAACCAAAGCGAAGTCACCGCCGCGATCAACAAAGCCCTCGCCGTCCCCGAAGTCAGCCGCCTCCGCGCCAACCTTCCACCGTGACTTCATCCCCTTGGAGCTCCGCTGCCCCAGCGCCGACCGCAGGCTGCATTTGAAAAGAGAGGCGAGGGTCGGAATCGAACCGACGCATAGGGCTTTTGCAGAGCCCGGCCTTACCACTTGGCTACCCCGCCGATGACTTGTTTATCTCTGACAGCGCCCGGCCCGCATGTCAAACCTGTGAATCCACCATTGACGTTCCCTTGCCGCCTCTCCTATGCTGCAGGGTCACTGGCATCACTGCGCCAACACGACATCAAATAATCTCCATGGATCCCATGCTTCTCGAAAAAGCCCGCGACACCGTCGGCAACGACAAAATTCTGGTCAATCTCGTCTCGCGCCGCGTGCGCCAGCTCAACGCCTCCAGCCGTCCGCTCGTCGAGGTCGATCCCGGCATGGGTTTCATCGACATCGCCCTCAAGGAAATCGGCGAGGGTAAAATTTCGGCCCGCGCGGCCGAAACCGCCGAGGCTGCCTGAGGCGCGCCAACCGCGCCGGAGCAGGCCCGCCATGGGCGCCGACATCGTCACCAACCGCAAGGCGCGGCACAATTTCCACATCCTCGAAACATTCGAGGCCGGCCTCGCCCTCAAAGGCACCGAGGTCAAATCGATCCGTGCCGGGCTGGCCAACATGACCAGCGCCTTCGCGCGCTTGGAAAAGGGCGAGCTCTTCCTCCACGGCCTCGACATCCAACCCTACGAGCGCGCCAGTCACGAGCAGCACGAAGCCAAACGCCCCCGCCGGCTCCTCGTCCATCGCGCCGAACTGCACAAGCTGCGCGAGCAAGTCGAACAGCAAGGATGCACGCTCCCCGCGCTCAAGCTCTATTGGAAAAACCAGCACGTGAAGGTGCAAATCGGCGTGGCCAAGGGCAAGAAAGCGCCCGACAAACGCCATGACCTCAAGGAGCGCGTGGCCGAACGCGAAGCCGCCCGCACCGCCGCCGCCTTCAACCGCCGCGGATAATTTTCCCGTTACCCGCCACGCGCGACCGGTTACAAAGGCCGTTCCAAATGACCTCGCCCGAGATCCATCCGACCTTCGACGAATTCGCCGCCCTTGCCGCGAAGCATCGCGTCGTGCCGGTTTGGACCGAACTGGTCTCGGACGCGGAAACCCCGGTTACCGCTTTCGCCAAAATCACCGGCGAGGAACCCGCTTTTCTTTTCGAGTCGGCCGAGCAGGACGAAAAAAGCGGGCGCTACTCGATCCTCGGCACCGGTGCGGAACGCGAATTCGTCGCCCGCGGCGACCGGTTCGAGATCAAACGCCACGGTCAGGTCATCCGCTCCGGCACCGCGGCCGATCCGTTGGCCGAACTCGAGCAGGAAATGTCCGGCCTCCGCGCACCCGCCGGATCGCTCCATTTCCCCGGGGGATGCGTCGGTTATTTGTCCTACGACGCCATCCGCTACTTCGAACCGACCGTGCCCCCGCCGCCCAAGGACGAACTCGGACTCCCCGACCTCTACTTCTTCACCACGGACCGCATCCTCGTCTTCGACCACGTCACCCGCCGGCTCAAGGTCATCGTCAACGCCTACCCCGACGAAGGCGACCTGCACGGCGCCTACGACCAAGCCTGCGACAAATTGAAAGATTTGCTCTCCGCGCTGGCCAAGCCCGCCAGCCTGAAGAACGCCTCCCCGAGCACCAAGCCCACCGCCGCCGAGGTCAACTCGAACACCGCCGAGGCCGACTATCTGTCGATGGTCGATCGCGCCAAGGAATACATCCGCGCCGGCGATGTCTTCCAAGTCGTCCTCTCCCAACGCTTCGCCACCCCTTACTCCGGCTCCCCGCTCGAACTCTACCGCGCCCTGCGCTTCGTCAATCCCTCGCCCTACATGTTCCTCCTCCGCTGCCCCGGGTTCCATCTCGTCGGCAGTTCGCCCGAAGTCCATGTGCGGGTGGACGACGGACAAATCCAGATCCGCCCCATCGCCGGCACCATCCGCCGCGGCGGGAGCCCCGACGAGGACGACGATAACGCCGCCACCCTCCTCGCCGATCCGAAGGAGCGTGCCGAGCACCTTATGCTCGTCGATCTGGCGCGCAACGACGTCGGACGCATCGCCGAATACAAATCGGTCCGCGTGACCGACTTCATGACCATCGAGCGCTACAGCCACGTCATGCACATCGTCTCCAACGTCGTCGGCACGCTCGCGCCCGGACACTCCACTTTCGACGTCATGCGCGCCACCTTTCCCGCCGGCACGGTCTCCGGCGCGCCGAAGGTCCGCGCCATGCAGATCATCAACGAGATGGAGCAGAGCAAACGCTGCAGCTATTCCGGCGCGGTCGGTTATTTCGACTACGACGGCAACCTCAACTCCTGCATCGCCCTGCGCACCGTGCTCCTCAAGGACGAAACAGCCTACGTGCAAGCCGGCGCCGGGGTGGTTGCCGACAGCACCCCGCAGGGCGAATATCAGGAGACCATCAACAAAGCCAAGGGAGTGATCCGTGCCATCGAACGCGCCCGCACGGTCGAACAATCATGATCCTCGTCCTCGATAACTACGACAGCTTCACCTACAACCTCGTCCAGTATTTCGGCGAGTTGGGGGCGGACTTGCGTGTCGTGCGCAACGACCAGATCACCGTGGCGGAAATCGAAAAGCTCGCCCCGGAGCGCATCGTCGTCTCGCCCGGTCCCTGCACGCCGCACGAGGCGGGTATCAGCAACGACGTGATCAAGACTTTCGGCGGACGCCTTCCCATCCTCGGGGTCTGCCTCGGACATCAATGCATCGGCGAAGTCTACGGCGGCGAAGTGATCCGCGCCGACCGCCTCATGCACGGCAAGACGTCCCCCATCATCCACACCGGAAAGGGCGTTTTCAAAGACCTCCCTTCCCCTTTCGAGGCCACGCGCTACCACTCGCTCATCGTCAAACGCGAGACCCTGCCCGACGTCCTCGAGATCACCGCGGAAACGGCCGAAGGCGAAATCATGGGCCTGCAGCACAAAACGCTCCCCGTCCACGGCGTCCAGTTCCATCCCGAATCTATCCTCACCGCCGAAGGCAAGCGCCTCCTCGGGAATTTTCTCCGGATTTAATCCTTATCCCAAGCCATCCCCGCTCGTCCGCTTTCGCCTATTGGGCGTACACCGAGCCGACGCAGGTCAACCGCCCCCGCCGCCCCGCACCGCCGACGACATACGCGGGTCGAGAGCATCGCGCAAACCGTCACCCGCCAGATTGAGTCCCGCAACCAAGGCGAAGATGACCGCCGCGGGCAGCAACGCGAGATGGGGTTTGACCAAGAGGAGCAATCGACCGTCGCCCAGCATCGATCCCAAATCGGCCTGCGGCGGTTGCGCACCCAAGCCCAGAAAACTCAGCCCCGCCGTCTCAAGAATCATCCAACCGAGGGTTGTTGTCATAGTGACAATGATGACCGGCAGCACGTTGGGAAAAATGTGACCGAAAAGGATGCCGGGCGGCGTCCGCCCGCCGACCCGCGCCGCGTCGACGAACCCGCGGCGGGCCACCCCGAGGGTCGCCCCGCGCACCGTGCGGGCGAAGAAGGGAATATTGACGATGGCGATGGCGGCAAGGGCGTTGCCCAGCCCCGGACCGAGCGCCGCCACGATGGCCAAGGCCAGCAGCAGGTAGGGAAAAGCCATCAGCAAGTCGATCCCGCGCATGAGCAACCAATCGGTGCGGCCGCGCGCGTAACCCGCGACCAACCCAAGCAACGTGCCCGCCGTTGCTGCGACCAGCGTGGCGCCGAAGGCCACGGCAAGGCTGGTCCGTGTGCCCCAGACCAGACGCGAGAGGATGTCGCGCCCCAGCAAGTCGGTCCCGAGAAAATGCCCGTCCGATCCCGGCAAAGCCAAACGTCCGGCGAGATCGGTTGCCGCCGGGTCGGGCAACGGGAGCAAAGGCGCCGCGAGGCTCACCGCGATGATCGTCCCCGCCACCGCCGCGCCGGCCACCGCGAGCGGCTGGCGAAAGAACCTCTGCCATGCACGGGCCCGGACGGAATTCATTCGCGCAACCTCGGATCGAGCCACATCTGCACCAGGTCCGCGGCGAGGTTCAGCACCACGTAGGCGGAAGCCAGCACCAGCACCGCACCCTGCACGAGCAGGAGGTCGCGGGCGCGGATGGCCTGCACCAGCAGGCTGCCCAGACCGGGCCATTGGAAAACTGTTTCGATGTAGACCGCACCGCCTATGACAAATCCCGCCTGCAAGGCGAGGACCGGAACCATGGCAACCATGGCGTTGCGCAGCACGTGGTGCGCGGTGACCCGCCATTCTCCCAACCCCTTGGCCCGGGCCGCCCGCACGAAGTCCTGCCTCTGCACCTCGAGCATGCTCGTGCGCATGAGCCGCGCCACGATCCCCGCGGCGACCAAGGCGAGGGTGACCGCCGGCAGGACCAAGTGCCGGGCCAGCACCGCGAGACCCGCCTCGCCCGTCACCGGCTGCATGCCGCCGGCCGGAAACCAACCCAGACCGATGGCGAACACCGCGATGAAAAGCAGCCCGAGAGCGAACGATGGCACGGACAAGCCGGCCAGCACTCCCAAGCCGAGCAGGCGGTCGACCCACGTGTTCTGCCGCAGGGCCGCGACCGCGCCCACGGCGAGCCCGACCACGCTGCAGAGGAGAAAGGCCGTGCCGGCCAGCAGCAGGGTGGGCGGAAAACGTTCGGCCAGCACGTCGGCCACCGGACGGTTCAGGCTGGACGACTCGCCCAGATCCCCGCGAAACAGCTGACCGACCCATCGCGCATAACGCTCGGGCCACGGGCGATCGAGGCCCATCTCCGCACGGAGCTTGAGCAAGTTTTCCTCCGTGGCGTAAGGCCCGAGGATGACCTGCGCGGGATCGCCCGGAACGAGTTCCATCAGCCCGAAGACAATAAGCGAGACGGCGGCCAGCACTGCGGCCAGACCAAGCAAACGCAAGGCGATGTGTCTCCTCACGGCGCAGGTTCCTTCCACGTGTTTTTGAGCAGAAAAAGAAAAGAAGGCTGCAGTTCGAGCCCCCGCACCGCATCGCGCACCGCCGCGTTCTGCCGCCACGAGGCGACGTAAACCCACGGCACATCCTCGCGGGCCAAGCGCTGCAATTGGCGGTAGATCTTTCCGCGCTCCAGCGGATCGACGGCGGACCGCCCCTCGCGGATAAGGCGGTCCATTTCCGGATTGGCATAGTAGCCGGAGTTGAACCCGCCGTGCTCCGGCCACGCGCCGGAGCGCAGGGCAAGGTAGGGAAGCGTGTCGGGATCGTTGACCATCCACGCCATCTGGGCCATGTCGGCTTGTCCTTCCAGACCGCCATTCACCCGGTCGAGGAACGTGTTCCATTCGAAACTTTCGATCTTCACCCGCAGGCCGATCGCAGCCAGATCGGCTTGGATGGCTGCGGCCATCTCGCGCGGCGCGAGCATTCCCGAACCGCCCTCCGCGGCAAAAAGCGTGACGTCCGCCCCGTCCTGTCCCGCCTCCAGCACCAGACGCCGGGCCTCGACGGGATCGTGGGGAAAAGGCTCTTCGGCCTCGTCGGTTGCCCACGTGAAGGCGGCCGGCACCGGTCCCGCGGCCGGCGTCGCCGTGCCTTGCAGCAGATCGCGCACCATAGACCGACGATCGATGGCCAAGTTCGCCGCCAACCGCATCCGCCGGTCGGCGAACGGACCTTCCCGCGTGTTCAAAATGAGAAACCACAAATGCGGCCCGGTGGTTTCCAGCACGCGGAAGCCCGGACGCTGACGGAAGTAGGCCACCACATCGGGCGGCACATCGACCACCACGTCGCACCCTCCGGTCAACAATTCGGTCAGCCGGGCATTGCCGTCGGTCAGCGGACGGAAGACCACCTTTTGCAAGCGCGCCTGGCCGTCCCAATAGTGCGGGTTGCGTTCGAGTCGCACCGCACGGTGGCTCTCCCAACGGTCGAAGACAAAAGGTCCCGTGCCCGAGGGATGGCGCCCGAAATCCTTGCCGTGCTCCATCACCGCCGCCGGCGAAACAATGAAGCCCGTCGGATACGCGAGGTTGGCCAGCAGCGGGGCGAAGGGTTCGTCCAGACGGAACACCACGGTGTGGCTGTCGGGCGTTTCGACCGCGCGGATTTTTTCGAAGAAGAAAGCCAGCGGGAACGGTCCCGTGTGACCCCACGGATGATCCTCCTCGAGCAGGCGCCCGAAGTTGAAACGCACCGCCTCCGCGTCGAACGGCGTGCCGTCGTGGAAACGCACCCCGCGGCGCAAATGGAAAGTGTAGGTCCGGCCATCGGGTGAAATTTCCCAGCGCTCGGCCAAGGCCGGTTCGATTTCGAGTGAGCCGTCGGCAAAGCGCACCAGACCGTCATAGATGTTGGCCGCGATGCGGAAATCGGTCGTTGCCGTGGCCACGTGCGGATCGAGCGACCGCGGCTCGGATGACTGGCCGACG
>CAYQMP010000066.1:0-7818 GCA_964418615.1 uncultured Chthoniobacter sp.
TTCCTCCGCGGTCAGGCCCGGCGGAATGCGTCGCACGTCCGCCCCGCGCGCCAGCGTGTGCGTGGCCAGGCCGAAGACGGCCAGACCGAAAACCTCGTCGCCCGGACGGACATGATCCACGGCCGAACCGACCGCGATTACTTCCCCCGCCACCTCGTCGCCATACATGCGCGCATCGGCGGTCTCGGCGGGATAAAGCCCGAGCGCCTTGAGCACATCGCGGAAATTCAAGCCCGCTGCCTTGACCTTGATCAGAACCTCGTCGGGAGCGCAGGCCGGCAGGGGGAAAGGCGTGAAGCGCAGGCTGTCGATCACCCCGCGCTCGCGGGACTCCACGCGCACCGGCACGTCGTCGTGAAGCTCGCCGCCGCCGGCCGGCAGGCCGCGCGACAGGCGTTGGACGTAACGCGCCTCGCCCCTCAGGGCCACTTCGCGTTCGTGGTCGTCGAGGAGCAATTCGCGCTCGAGGAGCGCGGCGTCGTCGGCTGTCCCGGATGCCAGATCGATGGCGCGGAAGCCGATGTTCGGATGTTCGGCAAGAATGACGCGGAACAAGCCGAGCAAAGCGCCTGCGCCGACGGACACCGGGCCGGCGTTCCGCCCGACCGGTTGCGCGTCGCGTGTGACCAGATCGACACGCGCCCCGCTGGCCGCCAGGCCCAGCTCGTCCAAGGCGTGCGAAAAGGCGAGCAATTCGTCGGTCGCTTCCGCGATACCGCACTCGGCCACCGGATCCAGGCTCCGGAGGTAGACAAAACGCCGCGGCATTTCTTCCGTGGTCCATTCCGCCAAAAGCCGCGTCCAATCCACGGTCTGGCCGGCCGGGACGAGCCGGCATGTCGCCCCGCGGGAGCAAAGACGCTCGGCCAAAAGGTCTCCGATGCCGTTTTGGTCGGCGAAAACAACCCACGATGTCCCGACCAAGTCCTCGGTCGCGGTCTCCGCCACCGGCCCGGAGCTGCCCGCCTTGCGCGCGAGCACGCCGATGAGTGCCTCGCCTCCGGGGCCTTGCAGTCCGGGCATGCTGGTGGTTTCGGCGAAGCCGGTTTCGCGGAGCAAATGCTCCCATTTTTCCCTCGGAAGGAGCGGTTGGTCCGGGCGGAGTTCGTGGTCTGTCATACTCCACCAGCCGCTGGTCAGTCCGAAGATCGACTCGGTCCACAGGCGCGGCGCGCCGATGTCCATGAAGAAAAGCGTGCCGCCGGGGGCGAGCAGGTCGTGCAGATTGCCCAGGCACGCGCGCACATCGGATACCGCGTGGAGCACGTTGGTGCCGACGATGAAATCGAAGCTGCCGGGGGACAGGTCTTGGGCGGCCGGGTCTTTGTCCAGGTTGAAGACCGCGTATTCGACGTCCGGCCAGGCTGCCAGTTTCTGCTGCGCCGCGCCGAAAAAGGCTCCCGAGGCGTCGCTGAACACGTAGCGGTGCAAGCCGGGTTCGAGCAGGGGCAGTATGTACGAAGCGAGTCCGCCCGTGCCGGCGCCGACCTCCAGGATGCGCAGGCCGCGGCCCTCGGGGAGGGCCCGCGCGGCGCGTTGCACCGCGGACGCGATGGCCACCAGCCACATGCTCGAGAAAATCCCGTCGCCGTAATACTGCTCGAGCAAATCGGTGCCCGCGCCGGCGAAAAGCACCTGCACGGCGTCCTTTTCCCCGCGCATGACCGGACCGAATTCCGCTCCGGTGGTGGCCGCGAGCAAGCCGTCGGCCAGGTGGCCGGGTTCCTTGACGAGAAATTCGCGCAGAATTTCCGGCGCCCGCGCCACCGCCGCGGCCCAGCCTTTTTCCGCGCGCCAGCCTTCCTCCGTGGCGTGGAGCCATCCGCGCGCGGCAAGGTGCTCCATCAGTCTCGCGAAAATTCGCCGCAGGGCGGGCGCGACGCCCAGCGATTCCGCGGTGAAAGTTTCCCCGGTTTGCAGACCCATGGCCGCGAGGCCGGCGGCCACTTGGGCGGCGGCGACCTCGTCGGTCGCGGTCAGGACATGTTCTAGGCGTTCCAACTTGCGCAGATCGACCAGGGCGGACTGCGCTTTCTCCGCCGCGAGGCGCAGTTCCGTGAGGGGCAGGGGGTCAGCCGTGCTTGTCCGGACCTCCGCGGGGGTGCGGCGCCAGTCGACATGGTAGAGGAGGTCGCGCGCGTCGCCGGACGCGCCCGCGCCGCGCTTCGCCCAATTCAAGGACACGGCACGAAAGCCGTCGACCAGCACGCAGGGATTGCCATCGGTGTCATAGACGCCGATGCGCCCCTCGATCAGTTCGTCGTTGCAGTGTCGCACGGCGGCTCGGACCTTGGCCGCCGCGCCCGGCGGGTTCAGGTAGACGATCCGGGCGAAGCGCACGGGAAGCTTCAGCTTCTTCTCGCCGCTTTCCACGGTCCGGCCGGCGGCGGAAAAGACGTGCAGTGCCGCGTCCATAACGACCGGATGCAAGGCGTAGCCGCCGACCCGTGCGGCCGCGTCCGGGGAGAGGGAGACGGTGCCGCAGGCTTCGCCGTTCGCGGCATGGAGATCGCGCGCGACGCGGAATTCCGGTCCGTAGCGCAGGCCGAGACCGAGTTTGTGCTCGTAGTGTTCATCCGCATCGACCGGCGCGAGCAAGCCGCCCGGACCTTCCCAGCGCGTGGACCCGAATTCCGATTCGACCCGTTCGCCGCGCATCGATCCGACCACGTGCACTGACCAGGTGGTCGAGGGTTCGAACCGGCTTTGGATGGTGAACGCGCGATCCTCGGGATTGTAGGTCAGCTCGACGACAACGTCCTCCGGGTTGTCCGGGAAAATGAGCGGTTTGCGGATTTCGAAATCCTCCAAGGCGAAGGGACGCCCCTGGAAAATTTCGCGCCCGGCCTCCAGCGCCATGTCGATGAAACCCGCGGCGGGGAAAACGACGTGCTTGTCGACCATGTGGTCGCGGAGAAATGCCATGTGGCGCTCGTCGAAGCGCGCGCTCCACACGGGCAAGGACCGCGGCAGGCGGGCGTCGAGCAGGCCGCGTCCGCCCGGATCGAGCCGCCCGTGCTCGGCTTCGGACGACTCGCTCCACCAGCGCGCCTTGTTCCAGGCGTAAGACGGCAGATCCAGCAGGCGACGCGAAGGCGTCAGGGCTTCGAAGTCGATCCCCACTCCCGCGCGGTGCAAGGCGTTGACGGCCTCCATCGCCGATTCCTGCTCGCGCTCGCGCCGCAGCGAGGAAATCACCGGCGCTTTGTGTCCGGCGGCGGCGAGGCATTCCTGGATGGAAATGGCCAAAGCCGGGTGCGCGCTGATTTCCAGCCAAACATCGACACCGCTTTCGGCCATGGCGCCGATGGCGGAAATGAATTGCACCGGCTGCCGGATGCCGCGCGCCCAGTAGGAAGCCGTGCAGTCTTCGCCGGGGCAGGCGGCGCCGGTCACCGTGCTGAAAAACGGCACGTGCCCTGGCGCGGGCTGCAGGCCGGCAAGGCGTTTTTCCAGCGCGTCGGCTGCGGGCTGCATCATGGCGTGGTGGAAGGGATGCGCCACGCGGACGAAGCGGTTGAAGATTTCCCGCGACTCGAGTTCGGCTGCGACTTTTTCCAGCGAGGTGCGCAATCCGGCGATGGTCAGCGAGCGCGGGCCGTTGAAGGCCGCGATGCTCAGCGACGGGTCGTGCTCGGCGATGAGTTCCGCGGCTTCGGGTTCGCTCAGCGCGACCGCCAGCATGGCGCCCGTGTCGCGGGCGCAGCCCTGCATGACTTGCGCGCGGTAGGTGATGATTTCCGCCGCCTGTTCGAGCGTGAGGATGCCGGCGACGTGTGCGGCCGCGATTTCGCCGACGCTGTGCCCGGCGATGACATCGGGCCGGATGCCCCACGATGCCCAGAGCGAGGCAAGGGCGACCTGCATGGCGAAAATGGCCGGCTGTCCGACTTCCGTTTCGCCCAGACGCGTGTCGTCCTCGTTTTTGGCCAACTCCTCGAGCAGGCGGAAATTCGCGTGCCGGTCGACGGCCGCGGCACATTCCTCCATGGCGCGGCGGAAGACCGGTTCGGTGCGCATCAACTCACGGCCCATGCCCCACCACTGCGGTCCCTGTCCGCTCATGACGAAGCCAAGGCGCGGCGGCTTCTCGGGGTGGGGCGTGAAGCTGGTCGTCAGTCCCGCGCTTTCCCCGGTCTCGGCGAATGAGCGGAGTTCGGACGCCAGCGTCGGCAGGTCGGAGACCGCCGCCGTCAGCCGGTAGGCATGGTGGTTGCGGCGGGCGCCGAGCGTGTAAACAAGATCGGCAAGCAGACCGGACGCTCCATTCGCGCCCTGCTTGGCCTCAAGCCACGCGGCCAGTTTGGCCGCGCCCGCGCGGAGCGAATCCTCGGAGCGGGCGGAGAAGACGACCGGCCACGCGCGGTTCGCCGCGATCTCGGGAGCGGGTGCGGCGGGGCGCGGCGGTGGCTCCGCCACGATGGCGTGGGCGTTGGCTCCGCCGAAACCGAACGAGTTGACCGCCGCCAACCGCGGACCGCCGTTGCGTTGCGGATACGGTTCGGTGCGCACGGGGACCCGGAGTTTGCGCTCCGCGAAATCGATGTGCGGGCTGGGCTTCTCGAAATGCAAATTCGGCGGCACTTCGCCGTGCTGCACGACGAGCGCGGCTTTCATCAGCCCGGCAATTCCCGCCGCCGTTTCCAGATGTCCGAGGTTGGTCTTCACCGAACCGATGAGCAGCGGGGCGTCGGGCGGACGGTCCGCACAGAGCGCCTCGGACAAGGCGTGCGCTTCGATCGGGTCGCCGACGGCCGTTCCCGTGCCGTGCGCCTCGACGTAACCGACCGCCGACGGATCGATCCCCGCCTCGCGGCAGGCTTCCCGCACGAGGCGCGTCTGCGCTTCCTCTCCGGGCAGCATGATGCCGTTGGTATGGCCGTCCTGGTTGGCGGAGGTCGCGCGGATGACGGCGTAAATTTTGTCCCCGTCGGCCACGGCGGCGGCGAGCGGCTTGAGCAGCACCATGCCCGCGCCTTCGCCGCGCACGAAGCCGTTGGCCCCCGCGTCGAAAGCGCGGCATTTGCCGTCCGGCGAAAGCATCCCTGCTTGCGAGAAACCGATGAAGCCGTCCGGCGTGATCATCACGGTGACCCCGCCGGCGAGAGCGAGCGCGCAACGGCCGGACCGCAGGTGGTCGACCGCGATGTGCACGGCGGTGAGGGCGGACGAGCAGGCGGTGTCCATGGCAATGCTCGGTCCGGTGAGGTTGAGGCAGTAGGAAATGCGGTTGGCCGCGATGCTGTGCGCGTGCCCGGTGGGAGAATGTTGCGTGATGCGCGAACGGTCGGCCGCGCCGCCCTGGATTTGCTGGTAATCCGTGTGCGAGATGCCGGTGAAGACGCCGATGTCCGTGCCGCCGTCCGGATTCAGAACCACGCCCGCATCCTCGATCGCTTCCCACGCCGTCTCGAGCAGGAGGCGCTGCTGCGGATCGATGTGGGGCGCCTCGCGCGGCGAGATGCCGAAAAATTGCGGATCGAACCGGTCGATGCCCTCGACGAATCCGCCGCGCTTGGCCATCGACTTGCCCGGCAGGCCCGGTTGCGGGTCGTAAAAGCGCTCGATGTTCCAACGGTCCGGCGGGATTTCCGACACCGCCTCGCGACCCTCAACCAAAAAGTTCCAGAAGTCCTCCGGGTTGTCCAAGCCACCGGGAAAGCGGCAACCCATACCTATAATGGCGACGTCTTCTTTCTTCATCGGTGGGTTTTTCCCGTAGGCAAATGATCAGTTTGGCACGCGCGCCGCGCACAGTGCAAGATTGTGCCCCATGGGCCGTTTTTCCCTCAGGCGTCCGCTCGCGGTCGGGGTCACTGTCCTGCAGGCGCAGCTCGCGATTGGTGTCGCACTGCTGCTCGCCCTGGCTGCTCCTGCGCAGCCCGCGGAAATCACCCCCGCGTGGCGCGAAAGGGTGGCCGGTCTGAGGGCCGGACCTGTCCCGCCGCCGCCCGATCTCGTCGCCCGTTACGTTTTCGGCTGGAGCGGAATCGAGGCCGCCGAGGCGGAGGTCACTTTGCGCCGCGGGGCGGGCGGAGCTTTTCTCGGAACGGTCAAAGGCGGCACCAAGGGAATGGCACGCACTTTATACAAGCTGGATGCGGATTACCGGACGGAGGTCGCGGGACCGGATTTTCTCTCGCGCGACTTCACCCTGACCGAGCGTTACCGCACTTACCGCGTGGACGAGAAGGCCGACTTCCGTCCCGGTGGCGTGCGGGCCTGGCGGGAGTCGACCAAGAAAAACGCCAAACCGCCCAAATGGAAAAATTTCTACGTGCCCGGCTTGCGCGACCTGGCCGGCGCGGTGCTCTTGGCCCGCAGTCAGCCGCTCGAAAAGGGCGACCGCCTCACCTTGGCCGTTTTTCCCGGTGACTGGATGTATCTCGCGCGGCTCAAAGTGGAGCGCCGGGAGAAACTCCGTTGGCGCGGCGAAGACAAACCGGCCATCCGCGTGGCCTTGGAAATCGACCGCATCAACAAAGACTACTCGCTCAGCCCCCACAAAAAGTTCCAACACGGCACAATCTGGGTCAGCGACGACGAGTGGCGCATCCCTCTGCGCATCGAAGTCAAAGTCTTCGTCGGCCACGTCTTCGCCGAATTGGCCGAGGTGCAGACCTCCGGATAAAAACGACGCGTCTCGCGCTCACGGGCGGGTCACAAGGATCGATCGGAGCTGTTCGATGGGAAGGAAATGGATTTCCAGATTCTTGGCGCGACGGGTGTAGGGCTTGGTGATGTTGGGGGCGACGACGAGGTTGCGGCCGTGCCGGTAGGATTCGCGGAAGCGTGCGAGGCTGTTCGGCTCGAAGGCGTCGGCGTTCCATTTTGTCTCGATGGCATCGACGCGATTGCGGGTCTGCGGGATGACGAAGTCGATTTCGCGGCCGGATTCGTCGCGCCAGAAATGAAGGCGCGGCAGCGGGATGGAGAGCAGTGTGTCCAGCACCAGGTGTTCCCAAAGTTGTCCGCAGTCTTCGGGGCGCAAGCGGTCCCAGCCGCGGGCGTGGCAGATGAAGCCGGTGTCGAATCCGTAGATTTTCGGACGCGCCAGCAACTCGCGCCTGCCGCCACCGGAAAAAGGACGCAAAACGCGGGCTGTGTGCGTGGCTTGCAGGACCTCGAGCCAGCTCATCACGGTGGGGCGGCTCACGCCGGCGTGTTTGGCCAAGGAGGTGATCTCGGCGAGTCCGCCGCTCTGGCGCAGGATGAGTTCGACGAGCAAAAGAAAGGCGCTTCTTTTTTCGACGTGGAAAAGCTCCTGCACATCGCGCGCGAAATACGAGTCGAGCCATTCGGCGTAGAATTCCCAGTCGGGTGTGGCGGAGAGCAAAGCCGGCGGCAGGCCGCCGTGCAGCAACCGGACCTTGAGATCTTTGATGCCGAAGGCGGGAAGTTCTTCCGCCAACACGGGTTCGAGGATGACGGAGCGTTTGCGTCCGGTGAGGGTGTCGCGAAACTTGCGCGTGGCGGCCAGCGTGGAGGATCCGGTGGCCAGGATTTTCAACCCGGGAAATGCATCGGTGCCGATTTTGAGCACACGGCTGGGGTCGGGTAGCTGGTGGATTTCGTCGAGCACCACGAGGGGTTTCTCCACCGAGCGAAAGAAAGCTTCCGGATCGGAGAGACGGACGGCTTCGGCGGGCAGGTCGCAGTTGAGGAAGTCCGCGTCACCGAGTCCTTTGGCCAGAACGGTCTTCCCGACGCGTCGCACGCCGGCCAGCCAGACCAGTGGAACTTTGGTCCATGCGGTAACGAGCCGGTGTCTCCAGATGGGGCGGTCGATCATTGCAGATAGACTTTACATTTAACGCG
>CAYQMP010000067.1:0-7808 GCA_964418615.1 uncultured Chthoniobacter sp.
CTCCCAGCTTTGGCGTGACGACGTAGCGGATCCGGCCGTCGGCGAACTTTTTGTCGTGGCGCATGGCGGCGAGGAGGGCATCGGTGCCGAGGCCGGACGGGAGGACCACCGGCAGCCCGTAGGCGCGGAGTTTGGCCCGGACTTTGTCGGCCTCTTGGCGGGACAACCCGAATTTTTGCTCCGATAGGAACAAAGCGGCGGCCATGCCGAGGCTGATCGCCTCACCGTGCAGAAGTTTGCCGTAGCCGGCGACATTCTCGATGGCGTGGCCTACGGTGTGGCCGAAGTTGAGGAGGGCGCGCAGGCCGGTCCGCTCGTGTTCGTCCTCCGCCACGATGGCGGCTTTGATCGCGATGTTGCGGGCGATGAGCGGGGCGAGGGATGCGCGCGGGGCCGCGGGGTCGAGTTCGTCGAGCATGGCGGCATCGCGGATCACCGCGTGCTTGATCACTTCGGCGAACCCCTCGCGGTATTCGCGGTCGGGCAAGGTTTCCAGCACGGACGTGTCGGCCAAAACCAGAAGCGGCTGGTGGAAGGCGCCGATGAGGTTTTTCCCGGCGCGGGCGTTGACCCCGGTCTTGCCTCCGACGGAGCTGTCGACTTGGGCGACGATCGTGGTGGGAATCTGCACGCAGGGGATGCCCCGCAGGTAGATGGCGGCGACAAACCCCGCCAAGTCGCCGACCACGCCGCCGCCGAGGGCGACGACGAATGAACCGCGGTCGAGCCCGGCGGCCAGCATGCGGTCGACCAAGTCCTCGGCCGTTGCCATGGACTTGGAATTTTCCCCGGCCGGGACGGCGAGGAGGTGCGGCGAGAAACCCGCCGCCTCGAGGGCCGCGGTCACAGCGGCGCCGTGCAGGCGGCCGACGTTCTCGTCGGTGATGACCGCGCATGTGCCGTGCAGTCCCGCCTCGGCGCACCGGGATCCGGTTTGCGCGAGCAGTCCGGGTCCGGCCAACACGCGGCAAGGGCGCCCGGGAAGGGCGACGGGAATCTCGATCATGGGGCGGATGCGTTTTCGGCGGCCACGAGGGCGGCACCGATCAAGCCCGCCTGGTTTTGCAGCTGCGCGGGGACGACGGGCACCTTGACCATGCCTTGCACGATGGGCAGGAATTTGTCCGCTTTTCGGCTGACCCCGCCGCCGATGATGAAGAGGTCGGGGTTGAAGAGGAAGGCGTAGCGGGCCACGACTTCGCCGACGCGCTCCGCCCATTCGGGCCAGCCGAGATCTTTTTCCTCCCGCACGCGCTCGGAGGCGCGGGCTTCGGCGTCCTTGCCGCGGATTTCCATGTGCCCGAGTTCGGTGTTGGGCAGGAGTTTGCCGTCGAGGAAAACCGCGCTGCCGATCCCGGTGCCGAGGGTGAGGAGAATGACCACACCCTTAATGCCGCGGCCGGCACCGAAGCGCATCTCGGCGATGCCTGCGGCATCGGCATCGTTCATCACCGAGCAGGGACGCCCGAGCTTGGCCGAGAAAAATGTCCCGGCCTCGAACCCGGCCCAGACGGGATCGACATTGGCCGCGGTGAGGACGCGGCCGTTTTTGACCACGCCGGGGAAGGTGATGCCGACCGGACCGTCGGTGGCGGAAAAGTTGGCCAGGATCTGGCCGATGACCTCGGCCACGGCGTCCGGGGTCGAGGGGGACGGGGTGGGGATGCGCAGGCGCTCGGCGGCCAGCGTGCCGGCGGAAGTGTCCACGGGGGCGCCTTTGATGCCCGAACCGCCGATGTCGATACCGATGATGTTCACCGCGGCCGATTGCACAACAGGCGCCAGCCGCCCGCAAGGGGGAAAGCACGTGCGTTTGCTCTTGGCAAGGCGGCGCCGCGGAGGACAATTTCCGCCATGTCCCTCCGGATCGATTTTCACGTCCATTCGTTCTTCTCGATGGACGGGGTGAGCAGCCCCGAGGACCTCATCGCCGCGGCCCGGGCGGCGGGGCTGAATGGCTTTGCCGTGACCGATCACAACACCTGCGAGGCCGTGGACTACATGCTGGAGAAGGGGTTGATGAGGGAAGACGGCAAGCCGGTTGACGGGTTTCTTGTTATTCCCGGGGTGGAAGTGACCACGTCCGACGGGCACTTGCTCTGCCTCGGTTGCCGGTTGCCTTCCACCTTGCGCGGACGTCCGGCCGTCGAGGTCTGCGCGGCGGCGCACGAGGCGGGTTGCCTTTGCGTGGCGCCGCATCCTTACGATTTGTTCCGCGCGGGCATCCGCGAGAGCGTGCTCGACCAGATGCCGCTCGACGGGCTCGAGGTTTTCAATGCGGCCACCACGCTCAAGCGCCACAACCGCAAAGCCTATGATTACGCCCTGCGCCGCGGCCTGCCCATGACGGCGGGGAGCGACGCGCACCATGCCGGGGCGGTCGGCGTGGCCTGCACTATCCTGGAAACGGATGACTTTTCCGTGCCGGGCGTGCTGGCTGCGTTGCGGCGGGGCACGGAACTTGAGCAGCGCTACCTGAGCACCCGCCAGAGCATCCGCAAGACGTGGAACAACTGGTTCCGTCTGCGCAGCAGGACGCGCGGCGCACGGGCCGCAGGACCCCGGCCGCTATCTGCTTGACCGTGCCTGCGCGCACGGGAACGGTCGTGCGGGTGCAGAGGAAGAAACAGGGAAAAGGACCCGCCCTGTGGGACGAGGTTTTCGCGCCGGACGGCTCACCGCGGGAAATCTATCGTCCGATGCTCGATCTGGTGCTGGGGTTGCCGCGCGGCGAGACCAAGCTGATCATCGAACGTCTCGAGGCGACCATGCGGGAGATGGGGGTGACGTTCGATATCACCCGCGACCGACCATGGGGCAAGCGTCCGTGGTTCTGCGATGTGCTGCCCGAATTGTTCGGGGGCGCGGAATGGGAGCGTCTGGCTGCCGGGGTGCGCCAGCGCCTGCGTGCTTTCGAAATGTTTCTGCAGGATGTCCACGGGGAAAAAGAAATTCTCCGCGCGCAGGTCGTGCCGGCCCGTCCGGTGCTGGGCAGCCCTTATTTCCAACGTCCCGCTGTGGGGCTGCCGCGACCGGGCGGTGCCTTTCTTCATTTGTCGGGCGTGGCCTTGGCGCGGCTGCCGGACGGGCAGATGGCGGTGGCGCATCATTATTTCAGCAATGCCTCCGGTATTTCCTACATGATGCAGAACCGGCGCGCGCTTTCGCGCGTCTTCGCCGAGGCGTTCCAGGACCACAATCCGCAGAGCATTGCCGACGTGCCGGTCTCCATCCTCGAAACCCTGCGGTCGTTGGCCCCGCGCCCGGTGGATGAACCGGTGGTCGCCCTGCTTACCCCGGGCGCGGGGAGCGCGGCCTATCCCGAACACAGCTTTCTGGCCCGTCGCATGGGTATCCCGCTCGTGCAGGGCGGCGACCTTCTCGTGCTCGACGACCGGCTTTATTTGAAAAGTGTCTCCGGCCTCGAGCGCATCGATGTCTTGTACACCCGCGTGGCCGACGCGTGGCTTGATTCGATGGTTTTCCGCCGAGACTCGCTCCTCGGCGTGCCCGGTCTCGCCCAGTGCGTGCGCGCGGGCACCGTGGCCGTGGCCAATGCCATGGGCAGCCAGTTGGCCGACGATCGTGCGCTGCTCCGTTTTTCCCGGCGCATCATCCGTTTCTACCTCGGGGAGGAGGAACTCCTGCCCACCCTGCGCACATGGTGGCTCGGGGATCTCGACCAGCGCGACCATGTGCTCGACCGGCTCGATGAATTCGATATCCGCCCGCTTTACGGCGAGCCGTTCGCCTACCATGCAGCGGCTCGCAAAGAGGACGTCGACAATTTGCGCAAGCGCTTGGTCGCCGAACCGCAGAATTTCGTCGCGCAGCCGCGCGATGCCGGCGCGGTCACCGTGTGCTTCGATCGCAAAGGCGCGCTGGAGGACCGCCGCCAGGACCACATTGTCTTCGCCCTGCGTGGCCCGGGAGGAGACTACGAGGTTTTTCCCGGAGCCTTGACCCGCGTCTCGCCGGAAGACAGCGCCTTCACCGCATCCGAGCTGGGCGGCGGGAGCAAAGACACTTGGGTGCTGGCCACGGACAACGAAGTCGGTCCGCGCGCCATGGTGGTCCACCGCACCGCCGAGATGCACGCGCCGCAGGGATACGTGACCAGCCGCGTGGCCGATTCTTTCTACTGGCTCGGGCGCTACCTCGAGCGCGCGCAGAGTCTGGCCTACATGGTCGGTGTGGTGGAAAGCCTCGAGACGGAGGAACTCAACCGCGCGGAGCGCCAGCTCTACCGCCCGGTCTGGAACCGCGTCCTTCCGCCGTTGGAAAACCGCGAGACCGGACGCAAGCGCGGCATTTCCAGCGCGCTCGAGCGGTATCACCTCGTGCTCGACGGGCGCGAGGAGGGTTCGGTCTCGAGCACGCTGCGCCGGGCGGTGTGGAACGCCGGACAAATCATGGAATGTCTCAGCGTCGAAACTTTCGGCGTTCTGAGCAACCTCGAGGGACGCTTCGCCCGGGCGCGCTTCCGGCCGCAGGGCGACGAGGCTTCCCTCGCGCTGGCCACGCAGCGCTACAGCGCGGAGGCCACCTCGGGCATCGCGGAATTTTTCGGCACGGCCGAGGCGACCATGCTGGCCGACCGGGGCTGGAACTTCTGCCTGCTCGGCCAGCAATTCGAGCGGGCGGTCATCACGGCCAACGCGGGGCTGACTATTTTCAAATCCATCGCCCAGCGGCTGGAAAAGCTCTCGGAGTTGCCCGAGCACGCCATCGAAATCGAACTCTCCGCCTTCCTTCGCCTCCTCGGCTCGCGCGATGCCTACCGCCGCGTCTACCAGATGCGCGCCGAACCGGTCCCGGTTCTGCAGTTGCTCTACGAGCACCCGGAAATGCCGCGGTCGGTGCGGCGTTGCCTCGGACGTTGCGCCCGCTTGATCGGGTCGAAGGACGATGTTTCGCCCGGGATGGTGCGCACGCGCGAGGCGCTCGAAGGCGTCCTGCAACTGGCCGCGGACGCCGGATGGCAGTCCTACCTTCTGCCGGCCACCGGGGCTTCCGGCGAGGCGGGCGGTGGCGTGCAACTCGACCCCGCGCGCACCGGCGACTTGGTCGCCGTTTTGTCCGACATCAACGAACAGACCGTCGCCATCCACGACATCATCACCGACGGCTTCATCAACCACCAGATCCTCCTCGACTGATGCGTTTCGAGATTCTCCATACGACGGACTACCGCTACGAGGAGCCGGCCAGCGAGGCTTACATCGAGGCGCGCCTCACGCCGCCTTCGCGTCCGAGCCAGAAGATCTTGGCCCACGAATTGCTTTTCGATCCGGACGGTCCGTCGTCGTCTTACACGGACTACTTCGGCAACCCGACATCCTTCTACTCCATGGTCAAACGCCACGAACGCCTCACTGTGACCAACCGTATCCTGGCGGAAACGGCCGTGCCCGTGCTGCCGGACGAGGCGCTCGGCTTGACGGTCGGCGAGGCGCGGCAAATTTTTTCCTCGGTCGGCACCGAGGTCTTCGACTATCTCCGCGCCTCCCCGGCCGTGCCCACGGGCGGCGAGGCGGCCCAGTGGGGGCGGCGCTGCCTGCCTCCCGATGCCACATTGCGCGATGCCTTCGGTGCGCTCAACAGCGCGATCCACCGCGGCTTCCGCTACGTGGCCGGATCGACCGACAACTGGACGCCGCTCTCCAAAATCTGGAAAGCGCGCGCCGGAGTCTGCCAGGATTTCGCCCACATCATGATCAGCGTGCTGCGCACCGCCGGTTTGCCCGCGCGTTACGTCTGCGGCTACATCGAGACCGATCCTCCGAAAAGCGGACGCCGCCTGGTCGGGGCGGTGGCCACCCACGCGTGGGTCGAGGCCCTTGTCCCGGGCATGGAATGGGTCGCGCTCGATCCGACCAACGACCAATGGTGCGGCGAGCGCCATGTCGCCGTTTCCTTCGGTCGTGATTTTGCCGATGCCACGCCTTTGCGCGGGACATTCAAGGGCAGCGGGGGGCAAAAAATGACGGTCAAAGTCGTGATGAAACGCGCCGCATGAAACTCACCATCGAATACCGCGCCGAATACCGCTACGAGCGCCGCGTCAGTCTTTCCCCGCACACCGTGCGTCTTTTCCCGCGCGACGCCTTGCAGGCCCGCGTGCTCAAGCTCGACTTCGCCACCAACGCCACGGGCGCGGTTCACTGGCGCCACGACCTTTTCGACAATGTCGTGGCACAATGTTTCTATCCGCGCGAGGACGACCGTCTGGTTTACCGCTTGGATGCCGAAATCGCCGCCGAGGAACGCAACCCGTTCGGCTTCCTCCTCGACAGCCGCGCCTTGCAGTGGCCGGCCGAATACACGCCGCGCGAGCGCGAGGTGCTTGCCGCGTTCCTGACAACGGAAAAAACCGATCTTCCCTCCGCCCTGCGTCCCATGGTCGGCAGCGAAACGGTCAATGCGCTGGTGGCCATGAACCAATGGATCCACAACAACATCGCCTACGAGCGGCGCGAGGATGGCGAGGCCTATGCGCCGGCCGAAACGTTGCGCCTCCGCCGCGGCGCCTGCCGCGATACCGCGGTCCTTCTCGCCGCCGCGTTGCGCGCCCAGGGTTTGGCCGCGCGGCTGGTCAGCGGATTTCTTTGGGAAAGCGCGAGTGATCCGGCCGAGCGCAAAGCGGATAGTGCCCTGCATGCCTGGACCGAGGTTTTTCTCCCCGGTGCCGGTTGGGTCGGGATGGATCCTTCCAATGGCGTGCTGGCCGACCATCATTACCTTGCGACGGCCGTGGGTATCGCGCCGGCCGACATCGCGCCGGTCTCCGGAATTTATTTCGGCCACGAACCCATCCCCGGGACGCTGGAGACGTCGGTGCGTATCACGCGGGCATGAAAAACACCGCCGCCGAGGTCGAACGGGTTTTCCAACGGCACGGCGTTGTTTTGACTCTCGGGGCGGAGCCGACCTGCGTGCCGCTGCGCCCGCAGGGCGCGGAGTGGCATTTTGCAGCAACCGGTCCGACCAAGCTGAATTACGCACGGCGGCTTGCGGACGCCTTGGCCGAGACTGCCCTGCCCGGTGCAGTGACCATCTTTGCTCCGGGCAAACTTTATCCCGGCGAGGTCAATCCACGCTGGGCCCTGCACGTGCTGGCCCGTGCGGACGGACAACCGGTCTTTGCCGCGGGCCGCGGGCGGCGCGCGGCCACCGCGGCGGACGTCCGGAAGTTTTTCGCCGCGCTCGGGCGCCGCTTGGGCGTCGCGGCGCGTGCGCAGAAGTTGCCCGATCCGGCGCAGCGCGGCGCGGCGGCCTGGGTGCTGCCTTTGGACCGCACCCGGCGCGGCTGGCTCTCGCCGGCTTGGCGGTGGGAGAGCGGGGCTCGTTTGCTCGGAGCGGAAGGCCCGGCCGGCTTGCGCTTGCCTTGGGACCGCGCGCGTGGTCGCGGGGCGCGTCGCGCCCTCACGGTGCAGGTCTCCGGACGTTGCCTTGAGATTTTTCTGCCGCCTTTGCGCCAGCAAGCTTGGATGGAATTGCTCGCCGCCGTGCAAACCGCGCTTCCGGCGGGCCTCGGTGCCGGGTTGTCCGGTTACGTGCCGGAGGACGAAGCGGGCATCTGGCGCGGTCTTGTTATTTCGGCCGACCCCGGGGTGCTGGAGATCAACCTACCGCCGTGCCGCGACTGGAACGAATACGACCGCTGGCTGCGCGCCCTCGACCGCGCGCAGAAAGTCGCGGGGCTGCGTTCGTGGAAGCGCGGCCGCGACGGGCAGCCCGCCGGCACGGGCGGCGGACACCATTTGCTCTTCGGCGGCGAGAGCCACGAAACGAACCCGTTCTTCACC
>CAYQMP010000068.1:0-7608 GCA_964418615.1 uncultured Chthoniobacter sp.
TTTTCATCGCGTCGTCCTGCCAGACGCCGATGCGGCCCATGCCGGTGTCGATGCACAGATGGATGCGCACTGGCTTGTCCTTCGCCAAACGTGCATAGGCCTTCGCCTCGGCCGTGCTCGAGACCACCGGAATGAATCCCTCGCGCACGGCATCCTCGCGTTCGGCAGGCAGGCAAGGACTCATGAGCAGGATATCCTTGTCAGGAACCGCGGCACGCACGGCACGCGCTTCGTTCAAAGTGGCCACGCCGAATTGCTCCGCGAAAGGCGCGAGCGTTTTGGCCACCTCGGGCCCGCCGTGGCCGTAGCCGTCGGCTTTAACCACGGCAATGATGCCGGGTTTGTCGCCGACCGCAGAGCGGATCGCCGCCGCGTTGTGGCGCAGCGCGGCGTGGTCGATTTCCGCCCGGCAGCGGTGAGGGGACATCAGGAGCGGGCTTTGCGCGCGTCGATGAACGACTTCACGCAGAGCGCAATGAAGATGAGCGAAAGAATGGCAAATGCAGCCTGCACGCCGACCGCCGCGGCGCGCTCGACTGGTTCACCGGAAAGCAGCGCGGGGATTTTGCCGAGGCTCTTCGCTGTGCCGAGGAAGCCGAGCAACCCGACCAGCGCGGCGAAATGCCCGCCATGCTTGAGGTTCTTGAGCGAAACCCCGCCGGCGATGGCCAAGAGAAGTCCGAAGATGGCCGGAATGAGAGCGGTCCAAGATTGAGCCCCCGTAATCAGGTAGGCCCCGATGCCGAGAAGGACAAAGATGACGGCGAAGGTGAAGATGATGCGCGGCATGTTCATGGGTCGGGATCGTAGGGGCGGGGGAGGTATCTGCCAAGGCGAACCGAATAGTCGTTGAAAGCTTCCGGCCTTGATCCATATTCGCATTGTGCGGAGCGCCCTTTCCCCCGTTGCGGCTCTGGTTCTCTCGTCCGCGTTGTCGTTGGCCCAAAACGCGGCCTTTCTCCCTTCGCTCGAAACAGACATCTGGGCCGTCGCGCAGACGAACCCGGCTGCGCGGAAAACGTATTTTGTCCCCACGACCAATGCCGACCGTCTGGTCGTGATCAGCAACGCGGCCACGACCAACCTCCAGATCACCGCCGGAAATCCCGATGGGAACCAATTTGGTCCGATCAACTACGTTCCGACCGCGACCAACTCGACCAACACTTTCACCGTGATCGCCTCGAACTCGGTGAACAACACATTCGCCACGACCAACCTGACCATCACCGTGCAGCAGTTGCCGCCGTTGCAGGTGCGCATTTTCGACATGCGCTCCGACCAGAGCATTCCTGCGCAGATCCTGCCGGTCGGAACCGGCGCCAACGACCGGGCGGGTGACTGCAGTTTCTTTTACGTCGACGGAGGGACGACCAACGAGGTGGCCAACGGATTTTCCGTCGGTCTTTCGAATCTGCCTTCCGCTGTCACGACGAACAACTTCACCGGTTCCGCCCTCACCTACCGCACGCTCTATGTCAGCAACGTGCAAAGCGGCACCCTGTGGATCGGGCTGACCGGACAAGGCTACACCAACGCCCTTGACCCGACCATCGGCAACCCGGCCGGCACCGCGGCGCCGGGTTTGCAGTGGAGTCAGGCGCCTTTCGGCGAAGTTGAATACTCCTACACCGGCGGCGGCTATGACACAGCTGACGTGACCATGATCAACTCCATCGCCGTGCCCGCCATGATGCGCCTCGCGGGGACCAACGGTCTCTATCCCGGCAGTTCCCCGGTCGGCGTGACCAACACCAACGCTCTCGACGCCGCGCTCCCCGGCATCCGTCTGCAGCCGGCCGCCAGTTGGTTCGGTCCGGCTCCGAACACCAACCTCATCCGCCTGATCGGCCCCAGCTCGGCCCTCAACGGCGCCCTGCAAATGGCCGCGGGCAGCGCGACCAATACCAACACCGCGGGCAACTACTACCTCGGCTGGCCGGGGTTCAGCGCCCCGCCCATGTCCCCCTACGTCAGCAAAGTGGCCGCGGCCACGACCAACCCGGTGTCCGCCGACACCAACCCGCTCGGCCAGCCTTGGGGCATGACCCGCATCGAGAAACAGATCGGCGACCCCGATGCCACGGCGTGGGCCTCCGACTCGCAGTGGTATTTCGGGGCCGAACTGACCTTCGGCCCGAACACGAACCCGCTCTCCTCCTGGGGTGCGCTGGCCTCGAACTATGTCACCCCCGTCCCGGTGCTGACCAATGTCATGATCACCAATGTTGTCACCCTGACCAACGGGGTGCGGGTGACCAATTCGTGGACGAACGACAACCTCGCCGTGGCCTACACCCCCGACAGCGGCAGCCCGACCAACGCGGTGTTCAGTTTCTACATCTACGCCGCACCGGCTTCCTTCAATGGCGGAAGCAATCAGGGTTATGTCACTTTTTTCCAGGGCGGCGTGACCAACCAGCAGTTTTGGACCAATCTGGCCAACTACACCAACGTTGCCGGCGGTCGCAACTCGCCCAACTGGCTGCCCTACGTCCTCGACGCCTTCCTCAACGAGATTTCCTTCGGATTCGCCGGCGGCTTCGTGCAGAGCCCGGTGATGGGCTACACCAACGGCTGGCAATACAACGCGGCGGGCCGCATCACGGGCAATACCAACACCGCGCCGCCGGATGTTCCCATCGGCATGATGAGTTCGCCGCAATGGTGGCAGCAGACCAACCTTTACTCCGGACTTCAGCCGCAGAGCCCCGCCGACTACCCGTGGTTCAGTTCATGGGGGAATGGCGTTTTCCAGATCAATCCGTCCATCTACAGCCATCCAATCAGCGACCGCATGGAATACGAGGGCTTCACCCCCGGGCTCCCGCTCGGTGCGGCCAACACGGACACCAACGTCTGGCTCGAAATCTACTTCTATGACATTGAGCCTCCCGCCCCTTCGCCCGAGGCGCCCGCCGTGACCCTGCTCACCACCAATGGGGTGGCTGTCCCAGGCAACACCTATGCCTACACGACAAATCCGGCGATCAGTCCGGACCACATGCTCGTGCTGCAGATGACCAATGCCACGCCCGGCAGCTGGAGTCCGCAGGCTGTCTTTCCCGCGCTGCAAATCACCACGACCAATACCGGCACCGGCGGGCTCCGCCTCGGATCCCTGCCCAATGGCCTGAGCTACGACCCGGCCACGCAAACCATCACCGGCACGCTGGGCAGTGATTACGCCGGAGGCGGCTTTGCCAGCATCGGACTCATGCCTTACAGCAGCAACGAATTGGGCGTGACCATGATCCCCGTCTACGTGCAACCGCCCGACATCAGTCCCGTGGTGACCAATGTCGCGGTGACCAACAGCTATCCGACCAACGCCGGTGTCCGCGCCGTGGCGCTTCCCGGCGAAACCATCACCTTGCAGGGCAGTCTCTTCAGCGATGCCGGAGGAGCCCTTCCGCCGGTCAATCGTATCCAATTCGGCAACGGACCGGCCATAACCAACGGATTCGCCATCGTCAGCGACAGCGAAATCACCGTGACCAACCCCGCGGCGGGATGGAGCAATTCCTACAGCGGCACGGTCATCGTCCAGCGTGTCTGGACGAACGATGCGGATGTTGTCGTGACCAATGGCATCGGGTGGACCAACAACTTCGGCATCCCCATGCCGCAAATCTCCAGCTTCACGCCCGCGAGCGCGCTCTCCGGCGATAGCATCACCTTGCACGGGTTTTTCTACGGCGTGACCAATGTCGTTTTCTTCAAAGGCCAGCCCTTCGAGACAAACACGACCAACTTCACCGCGCCGAGCTATCCCTACACCGGATTGGTTGTGGTCGTGCCGGGCGGGACGCCGGGCGACACGGGCCTTCTGCAGGTGGACTCGCTCTACGCCGACCTCACGCCGACGCTCTCGACCAACGGTCAATCGACAAGCAACTTCACCCTCGCCGCGCCCGCGGTTGCGCCGAGCGGCCCCCTCACGCCGACCAATCTCGGCGCGCTCAATCTTTATTCGCCCCGGATCATGAACGGTTTCAACGTCTACTCGTTCCCGCCTTGGTCCGAGCCGCCGGCCAACGGCCCGCAGGTCACGGTGAGCAACAACGCCGCCGCCATGACCGTCGCCTCGGGCGCCTCGTGGTCGGCCGCCGGCCTGCCGCGGGGATTGGTCATGGCCAACTACGTGCAAGGAGGACAGGTCTTCGGTCAAATCATGGGCGCACCGATCGATGCCGGATCCAACACCGTGATCATCACCGCTTCCAACAGTGCCGGTGCCACAAACTTCAGTGTCCCTCTCATCATCAACACCAACCTGACCAGCCACGGCGCGGCCTCCAATGGTCCGGTGCTTTACGGGACAACCAGTTTCACGGCGGACGCCGGCAGCTACACCAACCTCACGGTGACCTACAGCAATGGCCCGACTTACTTCGAGCTTTCCGGGCTCCCTCCGGGCATGACCAACACGCTGGAAATTATCGAACTGCCGGACGGGCAATTTCCGCAGCTTAAGATCGGCCAGTTCGCGCTTTCGGTCTACGGTTCTCCCACCGCGCCCGGCACCTACGCCGTGACCAGCATGGCGGTCAATATCGTCACCAACAGCCTCGGTGTCCCGCAGCCCTCGACCAACACCGCGACTTTCACCATCAACGTGGCCGGTTCCGCGCCGACCATTCTCAGCTACAGCAACTGGCTGACGAATTATCCCTCGCTTGCCGGCACGAACACGGACCGCGCCGCCGATCCCGACGGCGACGGATTCGACAACAACAAGGAATACGCTTTCGGCGGCAACCCGACCAACCCCACGCCGGATCTCTTGACCATGTCCGGATCCAATATCAGCTACATCGGGCTGACCAATGCCGGCACGAACTACACGGTGCAGAACACCACGAATCTCTCGACAGGACCGTGGACAAACTACGCGGGCGTGATCAGCAACTCGACCAACCAACTCGACATCCCGCTGCCCGCCTACTACGAGCGGCGGGAACTCACCGTTCCGGTGACCGCCGGAACGAACAACTTCTACCGCGTCATCTTCAGCAACCAGTAGAGCGCCGTAAAGGTGGATCGCGCCGTTTGCCTAAGGGCCATCTCCGCTGGGCTCCGGTTCGGCGCGATTTCCGGTTGGGTTATCGCGATGGGGACATCGCGATCCACCTTATTCGATCCTCTGCTGGCGCTGGCTTCACTGCGGACGCTGTGTTAGCTTTCTCCCATGAAGCGACTTGTCGCTTTCCTGTTCATCGTCGTTACCTGCGCCGCCTTCGGACAGGACTTGCAGAAATTCGAAAATTGCAGCCTTGTTGCAGCGGGGTGGGCGGATGGCGACAGCTTTCCGGTCAAACTTCCCGGCGGGAAAGAAATTGTCCTGCGGCTTTATTACGTCGATTGCAACGAAGTTGCGGCGCAGACCGAAACCGACCAGCGGCGGGTGCGTGATCAGTCGTCCTATTTCGGGATCGACGACCATCAAGTGACTCTCGAGTCGGGGCGCCTTGCGGCTGAGAAGGTGAAAAGGTGGCTGGCCAAGCCCTTCACCGTGCATACGGCCTTCGCCTCGGCTCCCGGGCGATCGGCCAAGCCGCGGACTTACGGCTTTGTCACCTTGTCCGACGGCCGCGACCTCGGAGAGGTGCTGGTTGGCGAGGGCTTGGCCCGCAGCTACGGCGTGCGTCGCAACACGCCGGATGGTCTGACCTCGGAGGCGGCCAAAGCCAAACTGGACGATCTCGAACTCGGCGCCGCCATCGCGCGTCGCGGCATCTGGGCGGACACCGACCCGCAGCGGTTGGTGGCCTTGCGCGAGCAGCGGCGGGCCGAGGACCGGGAACTGGCGGCAGCTTTCGGCCTGCGTGCCGGGGAACCCATCGATCCCAACACGGCGACGGTCGATGAAATCATGCTGCTTCCCGGCATCGGCGAAGTGCTGGCCGAGCGAATTGTCGAGGGGCGCCCCTACAAGTCGGTCGAGGATTTGCGCCGCGTGCCCGGGATCGGTGCGAAAGTTTTCGCCAGGCTCAAAGATTCCCTGCAGATTGCGCCTTGAGCGGTATGCGAGCGTATGTCCGTCCGTCTTTTCTCCCTTCAATGTAGCGTCGCCGTCCCCGGCGACGAAACGGACCAACGACCGGCGCCGGAGACGGCGCCGCTACATTCTTAGCATGGACGGCTTCTACTCCTCCGATCCGGTCTTCCGCATGGCCGTCACCCAGTTCGAGGTGCTGGCCGATCACCTCGAAATCCCGCAGCAATACCGTCAGCGCATCATCCAGCCCAAGCGCTCGGTGACGGTTTCTTTGCCTATCGAACACGATGACGGACGGGTGGAGGTTTACCATGGTTACCGTGTCCAGCATCACCTGAGCATCGGTCCGACCAAGGGCGGCACGCGGTTCTCCCCATCCCTCACCCTCGGCGAGTCGGCCGCATTGGCTATCTGGATGAGTTGGAAGTGCGCGCTGGTCGGACTGCCCTACGGCGGGGCCAAAGGCGGGGTGGGCGTCGATCCGAACAAGCTGACCGCCCGCGAGCTGCAAAAACTTTCCCGACGCTACATGCAGGAAATGATCCCGTTTGTCGGATCGCGCACCGACATCATGGGACCCGACATGGGGACCAATGCCCAGGTCATGGCTTGGTTCATGGACACTTATTCGATGCATGCCGGCCACGCCGTGCCGGAAATTGTCACGGGCAAACCGGTGGCCATCGGCGGGGTGGCCGGACGCCGCGAATCGACCGGCCGCGGCGTGGTTTTCCTCATCGAGCGCGCCTTGGACCATTTGAAAATCGAACCGTCGAAGTGCACCGCCATCGTGCAGGGCTTCGGCAATGTCGGGTCGGTCACCGCCTGCGGTTTGGCCTACAAATCGGGCATGAAGGTGACCGGATTGAGCGACCATACAGTCTGCCTTTACGACCCGAAGGGCCTCGATGTCGCCGCGGCCGACCGTCACGTGCAGGAGCACAAAACGCTGCAGGATTTCCCGCAGGGTGAGCGGATCAAGCCGGAGGATTTTCTCACCCTTCCGTGCGACGTGCTCGTTCCCGCAGCCGTCGAGCGGGTCATTCATGCCAGCAATGCCGCGCTGCTCCGTTGCCGCGTGCTGGCCGAGGCGGCCAATGGACCGACCACGCCGGAAGCGGACGAAGTGCTCGACAAACGTTGGGACGAAATCTTCGTGATCCCCGACGTCCTTTGCAATGCGGGCGGTGTCATTACTTCGTATTTCGAATGGGTGCAGGACATGCAGAGCCTGTTCTGGACCGACATCGAAATGACCGACCGTCTTTACCGCATCCTCGACACCGCCTTCAGCGCGGTGATCAAGCGGAGCAAGGAACGCAAGGTCTCCACCCGCACCGCAGCCATGGCCATCGGGGTGGAACGCGTGCTCGACGCCAAGCGGGATCGCGGGTTGTTCCCGTGAGGTGCTGGAGCTCGGGTGGATCGCGCTGTCCCGGCGCGATAAGCGTTAAAGAAATCGCGATGGAACCGGAGCGAAGCGCAGATGGCCCTTAGTCACTGAACCCGCGCGTTGGCGGGTGTGTGCCGGGAGCAATTGGGAGCAAAGCCCAGGGGGAACGGGCGTCTCGCCCGTTTTCTGACAGACAACACGGGCGAGACGCCCG
>CAYQMP010000069.1:0-7589 GCA_964418615.1 uncultured Chthoniobacter sp.
ATGAGCTGGACTCCCCGCACGGCATGGTCGTGGTGGAGTGGGCCGACCGTTTCCCCGGACTCCTCCCCGCCGACTGCATCAAGGTGCGACTCTCCCACCAAAGCGCCGGACGCCGCAGCATCGAAATCGAACCGTGAAAGTCCTCGCTATCGACACCTCTTCCGCCGAAGCCAGTGTGGCCGTATGCCAGGATGGCACCATTATTGCCGCCTCGCGGTTCGAGGCGCCGCGCGGACGGGGAGCCGAGCTTTTCACCGTGCTCGAGGATTTGCGCGACTCATGGCGCGGGCTGGACCGCTTGGCCGTGGGCATCGGACCGGGTTCCTACAACGGCCTGCGCGTGGCCTGCGCCGTGGCGGGCTCTTTCCAACTGGCCCTCGGCTGCGAGGTGGTGGCCGTGCCGTCCGTGTGTCTGCTCGACGTCGATGACGAGCACTACTTCGTCACGGGCGATGCCCGCGGCGCCCGCTGTTATTGGGCGGAAATCCGCCGGCGGCGTTTGGTCGGCGAGATTGATTTGCTCGATGCGAAGGAATTTGCCCGGCGTTTGGGCCAACCTCGGCCACCCGTCTACCGCATCGGAGCCGTGCCTGGTGCAGATTCATTGCCGGCCGCCGATCCCGATGCCGGCGTCTTGGCAAGGTTGGCTCCTTCATTGCCGCCCTGCGCACCGGCGGACATCATGCCGATCTACCTCAAGCCGCCGCATATCACCCAACCGCGAGACAGCCGCCGCTGACTTGCCAGCCTGCGTTCGCAGGTGTTCATTGAGCGTTTGCCCCATTCCATGAATCGCTCCCTCATCGCCTTGGCCGTTCTTCTGAGCGCCCTGCCGGCGGCCGCCAATCAGCGACTGACCGACATGGTCGATGTGCCCAAACCCACTTGGGAGACGCAAAAGCAGGCCCGCACCTACCTGCTGAGCATTCCGGCACCGCGGGGACAGATCACCGACCGCAACGGCAAGCCGCTGGCCCAGACGCGGGTCGCTTACAACCTCGGCCTCAACTTCCCCACCCCGCTCGAATTCACCGACAGCCAAGCGGTCAATTTCGCCCGCAGCCAGATTCTCACCGCGGAAAAGCTGCTCAACCGCCGCTTCGAGGTGACCGACCAAGACCTCGCCCAACACTACAACAATCGCGGCATCCTTCCCTTCATTCTGGCCGAGGACTTGACCAACGAGGAAATCGCCGCGGTCAGCCGCGGCCTCGGCACCGGCCTCGTCCTCCAACCCGCCTACGTGCGCCACTACCCCGAGGGCGAATCGGCAGCCCATATCATCGGCTACACCGGTCGCCTCGCCCCGCTCTCGGTCAAACCGATCGAAAACAAAGACCTCCTTTTCCCTGATTCGGAAGGACGCGAGGGCTTGGAGAAATATTTCGACACGGAACTGCACGGCGAACCCGGCATTCTCAATCTCACACTCAACGCCGAGGGCAAACGCACCACCGAACGCATCGTTCGCCAGCCGGTGCCCGGCTACAATGTTATAACCACCCTCGACCTCGATGTGCAGAAGGCCTGCGAAGAGGCGCTGGCCAAAAGCGGACGCCGTGGGGCCGTCGTTGTCGTCGATCCGAACAACGGCGAAATCCTCGGCATGGCTTCACGGCCGTCCTTCGACCCCAACGCCTTCATCCCCGTCATTTCCACCGAGGTCTTTTCCAAACTCAACAACGACCCCGCGGTCCCGCTCTACCCGCGCGCCTTCCGCTCCGCCTACCCGCCGGGATCGACCTTCAAGACCTTCGTCGGCCTCGCCGCGCTGGAGTCCGGACAAATCACCCCCGAAACCCGCATCAGTTGCCCCGGCGGACTGCAGGTCGGCAATTTCTATTTCCGCAATCACCGCTCCGGCCACTCGGGCAACCTCACTTTGGCCCAAGCCCTTGCCCAGTCCTGCAACACGTGGTTCTACCAAGCCGGGCTGAAAATCGGATCGGAACCGATCATCGCTTGGGCGGACGCGCTCGGCCTCGGCAAACGCACCGGCATCCCGCTGGCCGCCGAATCCGCGGGAAACATTCCCGACGACGATTACATGCTCCGCGTGCACAACCGCAAAATCCTCCAGGGTGACACGGCCAACATGAGCATCGGTCAGGGCGACATCCTCGTCACCCCGCTGCAAATGGCCCAAGCCATGGGCGTGCTCGCCGCACGCGGGACTTTCCACCAGACACGCTTGGTCAAGCAGGTGCAAAGCATCGACAACAAAGTCGTGGCCGCCTACCCGGACCGCATCCGCAGCGAACTGAACATCGCCGAGGCGAATTTGGACGACTTGAACAAGGGACTCGTCATGGTCACCTCGCACGGAACCGGAACGGGACGCCGCGCCGCCACAGTCAAGGGCGTCCAAGTTGCCGGCAAGACCGGCACCGCCCAATGGGGTCCGGTGAGCAAGCGTCGCAACGCCGCATGGTTCGCCGGCTATGCGCCCGCCAACTATCCGCCCCTCTACGCCTTCGCCGCGGTGATCGAGGGAAATCCCGGCGAGTCGCTTTCCGGCGGAACCTACGCCGCACCGGTCATCGGCAATATCCTCTCCAAGTTGCTCAAGGACTACAAACCGCCCGAACCCGAGGAGAAAGACGGGGAGGAGAGCGATGCGGAGGAGAGCGACGGCCAGCCGGTCGAGGTCGCCACGACCGACTCCGCCCTGGGTTCCGACGAGGATATGACGCTATCCCTCGAAACGCCGGTTGAAATCACCGAGTTCACTTCCGACCTGATGAATCCCGAAGGCGCTCCCACGCTCGAAGGCGCCCGGCCGGAGTAGCAAGCTGAGCACCTTTGCGCTTTTCCTCCCGCGGAGGACAAGAGACGATTCTTTGGAATGCTTGAACTCCGTGAGTTGACCGTCACGGCGGACGATGGCGACCACGCCCCGGTTCTGCTGACCGAAGTTACCGCCCGCTTCCCCCGCGGCGAGGTCTGCGCCCTGCTCGGACCGAGCGGCAGCGGCAAAACCACGCTTATTCGCGCCGTGGCCGGCATGGCGCCGACCACCACCGGCAGCCTGCACTGGGAAAATCTCGACCTTGAGACCGAGGACCTTCCCCCTTCGCAGATCGGCTATGTCCCGCAATTCACCATCAGCCAAGAGAACCTCACGGCACGCGAAAACGTCATCCACGCCATCCGGTTGCGGGTAGCCGGACTCAGCGGACGCGAGCGGGAAATACGCGCCGACGAACTACTCGCCTTGACCGGCCTGACCGAAGCCGCCGACACGCTGTCGAAACACCTCTCCGGCGGACAACGCCGCAGGCTTGCCTTGGCCATGGAATTGGTCAGCGAACCGCCTCTTCTGCTCTGCGACGAGGTAACCAGCGGACTCGACGCGCGATCCGAGCGGGAAATCCTCGAACTCCTCCGCCGCATCGCGCGCGACGGCAACCGTGTTGTTCTCGTCGTCACGCACGGACTGCGCGACTTGGAGCATTTCGACAAAGTCGCCGTCCTTTCCGCCGGACACCTTGCCTATCTCGGTCCGCCCGACACGCTGGCCCACTACTTTCGCGCCGGGCAAGCCGAGGAAATCTTCGAAGTCCTTCCCGCCCGCACAGGACCCGAGTGGCACGCCTCGTGGACGAAGCATCGCTTGCATTTCGAGGAAGACAAAAAGACCGACAAGGACACGGACGCGGACCCCGCCTCGCATCCGCAGGCCAATCTACCCTCGCCGTGGAGCCAGTTCGTCGCCTTGCTCGCGACACGCTGGAAGGTTTTCTTCCGCAACAAAAGCGGCATCGCCCTGCAACTGGGACTGGTCCTCGGCTTTCCGCTTGTCGTTGCGGTCTTCGCCCTCGACGGACTGCCCGCCGTGCCCAGCCTTGATGCCGCTTTGAGCGGCGATGTTGTCCGCCAGTTGGTCGAGGCCCGCACCTTTGTCGAAGGCGCCAGCAAGGCCGGCAGCGCCGTCTCCGGTCTCGTTTTGCTCCAAGTGATTCTTCTCGGATTGCTCGGCGCGAACAACAGTGCGCGGGAAATCGCCGGGGAACGCGCCATTTACGAAAAGGAACGCTTCGCCGGACTCAGCCCCGCCGCCTACGTCGCCTCCAAAGCTTCCTTTCTTGCCGTGCTCGTTGTTTTGCAATCGGCATGGATGACGTGGTTCGTCCGCACCATCACGCAATTCCCCGGCGACGGCACCCAGCAATTCCTTTTCTTCCTCTTGGTCAACGCCGCTCTCACCGCAGTGTGTCTGGGCATTTCCGCACTCGCCCGCAGTGCCGACCAGGCATCCCTCGCTTCGATTTACCTCGTCGGCTTCCAGTTGCCGCTCTCCGGCGCGGTGCTCGCTCTGCCGGCCGGACTCGACGCCGCCCTGCGCCCCTTCATCGCCGCTTACTGGAGTTGGAGCGGCGCCCTGCAGAGCCTGCGCGACACCCGCTACTATGACGTCCTCGAAATGGTCATTCCCACCACGCTGTCCGCCGCGGCACTTTGCGTCTGGGTCCTTCTGATCCACGTCATTTTCGGAATTTTTCTCGCATGGCTGGGTTGCCTTCGGGCCGCGTGGGATCGATAAATTGACCTTCTATGCCCCGCCGCGCCCGCAGCGTCCCGAAAACCGGCTGGCTCCTTGCCGGCCTTGCCGCCGTCCTCGTGCTCATCGCCGCCGGAGGCTACTTCCTCGGCTCGGCCGGCACGCCGTATCGCACCGCGCCGGAGTTTCCGGTCGAGGAATACCTCAACACCTCCAGCACCCTGCGCGGCAACACCTACCGCGTGGAGGGTTCCGTCCTCAACGCCATCGCTTGGTCTCCGGAAAGCGGACGGCTCATCTCGGTGCAGCCGTCCGGCTCGCAATCGCCCGTGCCCATCGTTCTCCCGCCCGACCTTCCCGAGGCCAATGTGCAGAAGGGACAACGCTTCCACTTCCTCGTCGAGGTGCGCGAAAACGGCATCCTCTATGCCACGGGGCTGACCAAATCATGACCCGGAACACCATCATCGTTTTCCTCTCCCTCGCCGGCACCTGCCTCGCCCAGGAAGAGTCCGGCTTCCGCAGCATCTCGCCGCAGGAACCCGCCGTGCCGGAAGCACCCGCCGCCAACGAAACGGCCCCCGCACCCTCCGCGGCACCGGCCAACCCCAAAATCGCCGGCATCGAAATCCCCTTCTTCGATCCGGCCAACGACTCGGTGACCTGGAACGGCCAGATGTGGCAGGTCGACAACAACCGCATTTTCCGGGCGCGCTTCGAAAAATATCTCAACGCCCCCGCCACGGAAATCACCGCCCAAGCCGCCTATGACCGCGTCATCGCGCAGATCATGGACCTCCTCGCCGCGGGGAATATCTCCGCGCGCAACCTCGACGAGGCCTTTCGCCTCCTGCCCCAAGCCGCCTCGCACGAAGAGGATGCCAACCTCTGCGACGCCCTCGCCAACCAGGTCCTTGCCGCTTGGCAATCGCAGCGGCAAGTGGCGCGCCTCGCCGCGGCCAATCGCTCGCTCGAGGACGACCGCAAGCGGCACGAGTGGAACACAAGGATCAGCCTGCAAAATTCCAAATTGGACAACGCCCCGTCCGATGCGGTCGCCGCGGCCGAATGGGCCAAGCAGCGCGAGTTGGAAAGAACCTCCCGCATGCAACCGCACACCCAGCGCCTCGCCGAGGTCAACGCCCTGCTCAACGCCAACCGGGCGAAAAGCGAACTTTCCGGCCTGCAATCCCGCATCGAATTCCAGACACTCCTCGTCCAACTCTTTCTCCAGCGCCGCTTCCGCCACGTCCTCATCGGGTCGCGCTTTTACCGCAGCATTTTCGACGACGGGGACAACCAGATCCGCCTCGGGGAGGAAACGAAATCGCTCTTTGCCAGACTTTCCGACGTGCCTCCGACCGTCACATCCTTCGACGCCTTGGCCAACGAAGCCATCCGCGACGTCAAAGAAAGCGTGGAAGCCGTGGAATTTCTCCTCGAGAAAGACGAACTCCAGAGCGCCTCGCAGCGTCTCGGGGAAGCGTTCGCCATCGGGGAGCATCTGCCGGAGATCAACCAGTTCCCGCGCGAGGACCGTCAACGCATCCTCGAGTTCACCCGCCGCGCCAACCAGCTGCTCAGCGCGCTCGAGGTCAAGGACTACACCCGCGCCGAGCAACTCGTCACCGAATTGCAGGAAACGGCCAAGGACTTCGACCCCTCCCAGCCGCTCACCGCGGTGCAAACCGCACGCAACGTTTCCCGTATGCACCTGGCCCGGGCACGCAACGCCGCCTTGAGCGGCGATGCCGAAACCCTCGAGCGCGAGCTGCGCGCCGCGACGGAAATCTGGCCGAACAATCCCGACCTTGCCGATGTGTCCGGACAAATCTTCGAGCAGACCGACGTCCAGCAGCAGGCCCTGCTCGAACTCGACCGCCTCATGGAGCAAGGTGACCACCGCGCCATTTTCAAACAGAGCGCGAAATTCATCGCGGCCGCCGCCCTTCATCCCGACCGTCAGGAAAAGCTCGGTGTCATTCTCGAGCAAATGACCGAAATCGAGGGCTCCTTGCAGCGCGCGCGGGAGATTCAGGAACGCGGTGATGCCGCCGGCGCTTGGGAGAGCATCCAAACCGCCTCGGTCAAATACCCCGAGGATACCGAAATCAACCGCCTCCGCGCCGATTTGGCCAGCGGCGGCGCCGCCACCTTTGTCCAATCCTTGAGCAAGGGCGACGATCTGGAGGCCCGCGGCGAATACGGCGCGGCTCTCGCCTGGTATCTCGACGCCCACCGCCAATACCCGCCGAGCAAGTTCGCCCAAGAGAAGATCGACGCTATCGCCGTTCGTATTCTGCCGGGTGCATCGCCCTCTACTCCTTGATTGAGACAGGATTGGCACGTTAATAGCGTTTGCTCCCCGAACGGGCGCGCGATAAGGTGGCGCGTTGGCTGTCGTGAGAGCCGTTCGCCCCATGCTTAGCTCCGTCCAAACCAGCTTCGAGGAGAACTCCCGGAACCTTCGCACGGTCGAAATCACCCCGGAACCCCGGGCGGGAAGCGCCGCCATTCTCCGCAACATCGCGCGCCAACCTTGGTTCACCAGCCTCTGTCTTTTCTTGGCTGATTTGGCTCTCGTCACCGGCGCCTATCTCCTCAGCCGGACCGTCCGCGTAAACCAGGCCCTCGACATGTCTCCGGCTTATCTTGCGCAGGTCGGGGTCTTTTTCCTCTGCATTCTTGTTTCTGTCGCGCTGATCGGCGGATACAAAGCGCGGCGCACTTTCCAAGTTTTCCATTTTTCGGCCGAATTCATCCTCGCGGTCATTCTGGGCGCCGCGCTAGGCGCCTTCATCCTCTTCGTCTTCTTCTCCGCCGGCGATTTCTACACCGCACAAAGCCGCGTCGTGCTTTTCTACACCGCCATCGGTTACGCCGTCCCGGCCCTCGGTCTGCGCATGCTGGCCGCCGCCATCTGGACCCGGCGCGCGCGACGCGTGCCCTACCTCGCCATCGGCACGCCGGAGGAACTCGCGTCGTTCGAGAACTACTGCGACCGCATGGACTTCCACAATCCCGTCGTGCTCGCCGACCTCAATCTCCACGTGGTCGGGGACCTCATGGCCCAGCAAGCCCGCGCCCT
>CAYQMP010000070.1:0-7589 GCA_964418615.1 uncultured Chthoniobacter sp.
ACGCAGATCAAGAGCCCTGTGCAGTGGATGGTGCAGGCGGCGCGCGAAACCGGACGCCAACTCCTGCCGCCCGGCGTGGCGCTGCCGCTGGCCGCGGAGCTCGGTCAGAATCTTTTCATGCCGCCGAGTGTGAAGGGCTGGGACGGCGGCACAGCTTGGATCAACAGTGCAACCCTTATCCGCCGGAGTAACACCGCCCGTTTATTTGCCGTGGCAGCAGCGCCTCTGCCGGATGCCAAGGCGGAATCCATGGACGCTGAGGCGTGGCAAAAGGTGGCACCTCGGGACACGCGGGTGGATGCAGTCACGCTTTCCCGTCGTTTGGAGAGGCTCTTTCTCGCCGGCTCCGCCGGACCGGCCACACGCCAGCGATTGGAGGCTGCCTTGGAAAAAAGCGATTTCCCATGCGGTGACGACACGGTGCGCGAGGCCTCGGTCGTCCTGCTCGGCTCTCCCGAATACAACCTCTGCTGACCATGACCGATCCCTTCTTCACCCGCCGCAAATTCCTGCGCACCGTCATCCTCGGCGGCGCCATCGCGCCGACCGTGCCGTCCTTCGTCAACCGCACCTTCGCCGCCCTCGACGGCGTGGCGGCCTCGAGCTTCACACCTGTCACCGGCAAGGACGATACCATCCTCGTTGTTATGCAACTGGCGGGCGGCAACGACGGTCTCAACACGGTCATACCCTTCGCCGACGATGCCTACTTCAAGGCGCGGCCCGGGCTGGCCATTCCCGCGGACAAAGTCCGCCGCCTCGACGACTATTGCGGACTGCATCCGTCGCTGGAAAATCTCGGCGCGCTTCTCGGCGAGGGGCAGGCGTCCATCGTGCAGGGAGTCGGTTACCCGAACCCGAACCGCTCGCATTTCCGCGCCACCGAGATCTGGCACACGGCGAGCGACGCGGACAAGAACGAGGCCTACGGCTGGCTCGGCCGCTATTGCGATGCAGCTTGCGCCGGTGAGGATCCCGGCACGGGCATCGCCATCGGTGACCAGGTGCCGCAAGCCCTGCGGTCGGAGTCGGGCAAGTCCATCGCCATCGGCGCGCCGCAGGATTACCAGTTCCAAGACGGCATGGATCCGGCGCCGATGGAACCGGACGACGATGCGTCTGCACCGGCCGGCGGTTCCATCGACATGCTCTTCGGGGCATCCGATCCGGATGTCAATGTGGCCGATTTCCTGCAACGCACCGCGCTCGATGCTGTGGCGTCTTCGTCCAAAGTGCAGGACATCCTGCGCAAATCCCACCGAGGAGCCGACTATCCCTCGACCGATCTCGGACGCCGCCTGGGACTGATAGCGCGCTTGATCGGCGGCGGCATGTCCTCGCGCGTCTACTACGTTTCGCTCGGCGGTTTCGACACGCACGCCAACCAGGCCGGCGCGCACGAGCGGCAACTGGCCGTCTTCGACCAAGCGGTGGGTGCTTTCTGCCGTGATATGAAAGCTCAGGGGAATTTCGACCGCGTGCTGCTGCTCACCTTCAGCGAATTCGGCCGACGCGTGGCGCAGAATGCCAGCGGCGGCACCGACCACGGGGCGGCCGCTCCGTTGTTCCTCTTCGGCGGCGCGCTGAAGGGAGGCCTCATCGGCAAACATCCCAGCCTGACCAAGCTTGAACGCGGCGACCTCGTGCACCACACCGACTTCCGCGGCGTCTATGCCACTCTACTCGAGCAATGGCTGAACACTCCGTCCGCTCCGGTGCTCGGTCGCGAGTTCGGATGCGTGCCTCTTTTCCGTAGTTGATCTTTTTTGTTAAGCGCATCGGGACGATGTGTGATCGACATGCTTCTCGCGGCGGGCGATAGAGACAACGCACTCTGCTCTTCCCCCGTGCCTCATCACCGAGATCTTTCCGCATCGCATCGTCTCGTTCCTGCGGGGGCGATCTGGCCGTTTGCTTTGCTCGCCAGTTGCTTTCTCTGGTGGGGGATCGCCAACAATCTGACCGACCCGCTGGTCAAGGTCTTCAAGGAGATCTTCGGGATGTCGACCTTCCAGGCGGCGCTCATCCAGATGGCCTTCTACGGCGGGTATTTTTGCATGGCCTTGCCGGGTGCCATGATAGCCCGCCGCTTCAACTACAAAACCGGCGTGCTGGTCGGGCTGGGGCTGTATGCGGCCGGATGCTTCCTCCTTTATCCGGCCATGCTGACCGCACAATTCGCGTTTTTCTGCTTCGCGTTTTACGTTCTGGCCTGCGGTCTGGGGATCCTCGAAACCAACGCCAATCCCTACGTGCTCGCCCTCGGATCGCCGGAGTCCGCCACGCGCCGCCTCAACTTCGCGCAATCTTTCAATCCCGTCGGTTCGGTGGCGGGCATCCTTATCTGCCAGGTCTTCATCATGGCGCAGTTGCCTTTCGGCGAAGACGGACAGTTGTCCATGGCGCCCGCCGAAGTGCCGTCTGCACTCTCTACGGTCATTGCTCCCTATATTGCCATCGCTCTGGTTCTCCTTGTTGTCTGGTTGCTCATCCTCGGCGCGAAGATGCCGCTCGCCGCGGAAGAGGATGACAAAGTGCCTTTTGCCGGGGCGGCCGGTCGGTTGCTGAGGAATCCGTTCTACCTCTTCGCGGTGTTCGCGCAGTTTTGCTACGTCGGTTTGCAGATCACGGTCTGGACCTACACCAACTTTTACATCCCCGAGCAGATCGGCGTGTCCCAAGAGGTCGCGCTGCGATACCACACCGCGGCCCTTGTCCTCTTTGGCCTTTCGCGTTGGGTCTTCACCGGGCTGATGAATTACTGCCGCGCCGCAACGCTGCTCGCGGTCGCGGCGTTGGCCGGGGTGCTGTTCTCGTTGGTCGTTGTTTTCGTCGGTGGAATGGCCGGAGTGATCGCCCTCGTTGCGCTCTCCGGCTGCATGTCGCTCATGTTTCCCACCATTTTCGGACTCGGCTGCGGTGCAGTCCGCGAGGATGCGAAACTGGCTTCATCCGGTATGATCATGGCCATCATCGGCGGAGCCATCATCACACCCGCGCAGGGCGCCTTGCTCGACGCATTCGGAGTTGGCCTTTCCTACCTCCTGCCCATGGCGTGCTGCCTTGTCATTCTTGCCTTTGCCCTGGTGGCCAAGAGGCGCACCTGAGGGAACGGGCCGGCCGCGGCACTTCCGCCCATTTATGCAAAAGGTCTTCATTAATTGGTCAACGGATTCATTGATCGGCCCGTTCCCGGGCGGCATTCTTGCGGGCATGCGGATGTCAGGATGTTCGACTCTGGAAAGTCTCCATTTGCCATGAAGAACGCGGCCTTGGAAGACACGCGGGTCTGGGAGGAGCGGGACAAGCTTATTCAACTGTCCCGCCGTATCGGCCGGGAGGATCGCCGGTTGGCCATCCTTGGCGAAGGCAACACCAGCACGGATCTTGGCGACGGCACTTTTATGGTCAAATCCTCCGGCTCCAGTTTGTCCGACTTGGACGAGGGGGGCGTGAGCCGCGTGAAGATGGATCCGATTCTGGCCGCTTTGGATGACGGGGCTCTCGACGATTCCGGGGTCAAACAGGTCTTGGAAGCCTCGCGCGCCGATGACTCCAAGCGCCTTCCCTCGGTGGAAACCTTCATGCACGCCGTATGTCTGGCCGAAGGCGGGGCCAAGTGGGTCGGTCACTGCCACGCAGAGTCGGTCATGGCCGTCCTCTGCTCCAAACATGGGGCCGAACCTTTCCGCCGGCATATTTTCCCCGATGCCATCGTTGTCTGCGGGCGCCATTTGGCCACCGTGCCCTACATCGACCCGGGCCTGACCTTGGCCCGCGAAGTGCGCGGGGCGCTGCACGAATTCCGCGAAGCTCACGGCGGTGCCCCCAAGGTCATTCTCCTCGAGAATCACGGACCGGTCGCGCTGGGCTCGTCCGACACCGAAGTGCTCAACATCCTGCTCATGCTCGACAAATGGGCCCGCGTGCTGGCTGGAACACTGGCTATCGGTGGTCCCAATTTCCTTCCCACTGCGGTGAGCGACCGTATCGACCAACGCCCCGACGAGCACTACCGCCGCGCGCAGATCGGCCGCGCCGGCTGAAGTTCCCCCTCTCCCATGAACAACCCCGTCCTTACCAATCTCCCGAAAGTCGGCATCCGCCCGACCATCGACGGCCGCCTCGGCGGCGTGCGCGAATCGCTCGAAGTCCAGACGATGAATATGGCCAAGGCCACGGCCAAACTCATCGCCTCGAAGTTGCGCTATCCCACGGGCGAGCCGGTCAAATGCGTTATCGCCGAGTCCTGCATCGGCGGCGTGGCCGAGGCCGCGGCCTGCGCGGAAAAGTTCCGCCGGGAAAATGTCGGCGTCTCGCTCACCGTCACGCCTTGCTGGTGTTACGGGTCGGAAACGATGGACGCCGATCCGCTCACGCCGAAGGCGGTTTGGGGATTCAACGGCACGGAGCGTCCGGGCGCTGTTTATCTCGCCGCCGTGCTCGCCGGCCACACGCAGAAAGGTCTGCCGGCCTTCGGCATTTACGGCCGCGATGTGCAGGATGCTGGGGACAAAAAGATTCCCGCCGACGTGGAGGAGAAAATTCTGCGCTTCGTCCGGGCCGGCCTGGCCGCCGCCACGATGCGCGGCCGTGCCTACCTCGCGATGGGTGGAACATCGATGGGTATTGCCGGGTCGATCGTCGATCCGGCCTTTTTCGAACGCTGGCTGGGCATGCGCGTCGAGTCGGTCGACATGACCGAATTCATCCGCCGCATGGAACGGGGGATTTACGACAAAGCGGAATTCGCCAAGGCGCTCAAGTGGGTCAAAGCGAACTGCAAGGAAGGCAAGGATTGGAACAGCGCGAAGACCAAGCGCCCGCGAAAACAACTCGACCGCGAGTGGGAAATTTCCGTCAAGATGGCCCTCATTGCCCGAGACCTCATGACGGGCAATCCGCGACTGGCCAAGATGGGCTTCGGCGAAGAAGCGCAAGGTCACCACGCCATTGCCTCAGGGTTTCAGGGCCAGCGCCAGTGGACCGACCACATGCCCAATGGCGACTTCCTCGAGGCGATCCTCAGCACCTCGTTCGACTGGAACGGTCCCCGTGCTCCCTACATCGTGGCCACGGAAAACGATGCCCTCAACGGCGCGAGCATGCTCTTCGGCTACCTGCTGACCAATACCGCGCAAATTTTCGCCGACCTGCGCACTTATTGGAGCGCCGATGCGATAAAGCGCGTGTCCGGGGAAAATCCGACCGGACCCGCGGCGGACGGATTGCTCCACCTCATCAACTCCGGACCGGCCGCGCTGGACGGCTGCGGCGAACAGACGATCGGCGGGCAGCCGGCGATGAAACCCTTCTGGGATATCACGCCGGCGGAAGTGAAAGCCTGCCTCGGCGCGACCACGTGGCATCCATCGATCACCGAATATTTCCCCGGCGGCGGGTGGAGCACACGTTACGTCACGCGCGGCGGCATGCCGGCCACCATCTTCCGTCTCAATCTCGTGCACGGCCTCGGTCCTGCTCTGCAGATCGCGGAAGGCGAAACGGTCGAGTTGCCTGCCGAAACGCATCGCATCCTCGAAGAGCGCACCAACCCCACGTGGCCGACCACATGGTTCGCCCCCCGGCTGACGGGGCAGGGGCCCTTCGGCGACACCTACTCGGTGATGAACAACTGGGGCGCGAACCACTGCGTGATGAGCTACGGACATATCGGCGCGGACCTCATCAGCCTGGCCAGCGTGCTGCGCATCCCGGTCTACATGCACAATGTCGACCGCGCGCACGTCTTCCGTCCGAGTGCTTGGTCCGCCTTCGGCACCGACGACCTTATGGGCGCCGACTTCCGCGCCTGCGCCAACTTCGGTCCGCTTTACTGAGTTGCCTCCCGGTTTGACCAAGCTCGCGAAAGTCCCCGACCGCGCGCGGGGCCTCGGGATATGGTGCAGTGAAGCGGTTTGCCCGCTTGCCCCCGCCCATTGCCGGATAATGCCGGGCACTTGGAGGGCGATGATTCTCCCGCAGGGAATTTTGAGTCCATGATCTCTGCTTATGCTCCCGGTCGTGCGGAGTGGCTTGGTAACCACACCGATTACAATGATGGCTTGGTTCTCGGGATCGGTCTCGACGTGGGCGCCGCGGTGACGGCTCGACCTGCAACCGGTCGGCAGTTGATTCTACGCGCGGAAGACTTGGCTCAAGAGTGTGTCTGTGATTTGGACGCTTTGCGTCCGGCGGAGCCGGGATCTTGGGCCAATTACGCGCTCGGCGTGGTGGCGGGATTCCTCGCGCGTGGGGCCAAAGCCACAGGCTTGGAGTTGGCCATCCGCAGCACCGTGCCGATCGGAGCGGGCCTGAGCAGCAGCGCGGCTCTGGAATGCGCCACGGCGCGGGCTTTGCAGCAGGCTTGGAGCACAAAGTTCGATGACATGGAGCTGGCGCATATTGGACAAGAGGCCGAAAACAAGTTCGCCGGGGTGCGCTGCGGACTACTCGACCAAGTGACTTCGTTGTTTGCCGTTCGCGACCATGCCGTCTTTTTCGATTGTCGTTCGTTGGAGGTGCAGCGCGTGCCGGTGCCGGCCGAAGCGCGCTTTGTTATTGTGCAAAGCGGTGTGAAACATGCGCTCTCGGATGGCGTCTACAACAAGCGCCGGTCGGAATGCGAGGAGGCGGCGCAGATCCTGAGGATCGGCAAATTGCGAGAGGCCACGCTGCAGATGATCGACCAGGCGAATGCCGCCGGTCGGTTGCGTGGTGCGCCGTTGCGCCGAGCGCGCCACGTGGTTGGTGAGAACGCACGGGTTGAAGCTGCGGTGGAGGCCCTTTATGCCGGCGATCTGCCCATAGTCGGACAACTCATGAATGAATCGCACGAAAGTTCGCGGACGCTTTTCGAAAACTCCTGCGAGGAGCTGGATTTTCTGGCCGCCGAAGCGCGGGATATTCCTGGCTGCTTCGGGGCGCGTCTGACTGGCGGCGGATTTGGTGGCGCAGTGCTGGCCTTTGTGCGCCGCGGCACGGAAGGGGCCTTCCTGCAATCGATCGCCGCACGCGCACTGGCAGCCTGGGGACGAATTCCCCAGACGGTGGTCACGGGAGCAGGTGGTTAAATCCACGACGACGGATGTCGGGGGGGGGCGGATGAGTGGAAAACACGTCGCCCGTAAAGCCATTTGCGCGACAAGCCAGATGCGCGACCTCTTGCGTAACAGAAGCGCAGCCATGAGGACTCGAACCTCAAACCTTCTGATCCGTAGTCAGATGCTCTATCCAATTGAGCTATGGCTGCTTGGTTGAAAGGAAAGCATTACCCGCGGCAGGCCGGCGGGTCAAATGGATTCAGGTAACCAAAGGGGCTCAGTGCCCGCCGCCGCCACCCATGGCGAGTTCGCCGGGTTCGGTTTTGTCCTCTTTGAGCAGAGCCCAGAGGACGGCGGAAACGGCGAGGGCGATCGCGCAGATGATGAAGGTGATCGTTTTGTCGTCCGCACCGCCGATCATTTTGCCGATGGCCACGCTGACAATGATCTGCGGGATGACGACCGAGAGGTTGAAGATTCCCATGAAGGTACCCATGCGGGCTTTGTCCACGCTGTCGCTCATGATGGCGAAGGGCAGGCTGACCA